>NZ_JAVJTO010000102.1:0-252847 GCF_040220235.1 Coleofasciculus sp. B1-GNL1-01 | reverse complement strand
ACCGTCTTGCATCCTGGAATTTTCGCCGACAACAGCACCAAATTTTACCTCGACAGAGGGTCAACATCGAGCGAAGTCGAGATGTTAAAACCATTGCCCATTGCCTATTCCCTATTGCCTCTCCCCACCACAAGACTTATTCAGCAGCCCCTATTTAGTCAGCTCTCTTCTGACTTGAGCTTTTGGTTCCTTGGGTTTGAACCCAAGGCGATTGGTGAAACTGGTGCTATAGTGCTTAGAAATCAAGGCTTTTAAGGCACTAAAGTGCCTACTACGAACAATTACTGCACCACATCCCGCATATAACTCCCCCACAATTGTGCAGCTTGGGCGCTGCTTCCCCGCGTGGGTGAGTTATCGTCATTACCTAACCAAATCCCGGTGACTAACTCCTGACTGGGTATAAAACCAATAAACCACAAATCAACATTGCGGTCAGTGGTTCCGGTTTTCCCCGCTTCTCCAAATCCGATCGCGGCGGAACCGCCTGTGCCATTGCTCACAACCCCCCGTAACATTGTGGTCATCGTCTGGGCAACCGCAGGGGCTACCGCTTGAACCCCCCCTTCCCCATTTTCCTCAAACTCATAGATCACCCGACAGGTTTTCGGATCATTCTCATCGACACAATCCCCGCTATCGAGAATCCGTTCAATCCCATGGGGACGATTCCACACTCCATTATTCGCGATCGCGCTGTAAGACCCGGTAATCTCTAACACATTCACTTCACTTTGTCCAATTGCCAAGCGGGGAACCGGATCAAGCTTCGAGCGAATCCCTAATCGTCGCGCCGTTTCGATCACATTCCCTAATCCCACATCCATGGCTACCCGCACCGCAATCACGTTTTCCGATAGTGCCAAACCTGTGTACATATTTACCGAACCCCCGGAACGTTCACACCCGCGCAAGCCATAAGCTGGGGCGCAGGAGTAGGTTTTTCCTGGTGGAATTCTTTGGTCTAAGGCGGCGGCGTATTCAAACAGTTTAAAGGTTGAACCGGGTTGTCGTTGGGCTTGGGTTGCCCGATTAAACTGACTTTCTTGGTAATCCACACCCCCCACCATCGCTCGGATTGAGCTATCTGTGGTATTTAGGGTGACTATCGCCCCTTGAGAAAAGCGTAATTGGCTGCCCGTGGTATTGACAAAATTACGTAGTTCTGATTGCGCCTTCGCCTGAGTCTGCAAATCGAGACTGGTTTCGACAATAAAGTTCCCTTCTTGCGCCAACTCCGTACCCAGCAGATCCCGCAGTTCCTCAAACACGTAATTATAGAAATAGGGAGCTTTGGTGCTATTCAGGAATTCACGGGCTTTCGGGCTCACCTCAATGCGCGATCGCCTGGCTCGTTTGGCTTCCTCATCACTAATCATCCCCATTGCCCGCATCCGGTTAATTACCCGATTTCGCAACGCCAACGCCGTATCATAATCCTGCACTGGATTGTAACTATTGGGTGCTGGCAAAATTGCCACCAGAGTCGCGGCTTCGGAAAGGGTTAAATCTTGTGCCGATTTATCAAAATAAAATTGGGCAGCATCTTCAAACCCATAAGCTTCTACCCCTAGATAGATGCGATTTAAATAGGTCTTTAAAATCTCATCTTTACTATAAAATGTCTCCAGTTTCATGGCTACAATTGCTTCCCGCAGTTTACGGGCGGCACTATTATCTCGCCCGACATATTCGGTAAATAAACTACGAGCCACCTGTTGACTAATTGTACTTGCCCCTTCTTTAATTCCACCCCCCCGAATATTCCGGACTAATGCCCGCAAAATTCCATAGGGATCGACACCAAAATGCCAATAATAGCGACTATCTTCCGAAGCAACTAAGGCTTTTGGGAGATAGGGGGAAAAATCCGATAACCGTTTCAGTTCTCGGTGAACCTCAGTACGCGGTTGACGCAAAGGCACTTGGTCACGAGAATAGACGACAACGGGTCCTTGAACTCCAACGGGTAGGGGTCGTACTGGGACTTTCAGCCATTCAATGCCAATAATTAAAGCAATTAACGCGGTTAATCCACCCACCCCATAGAGGCTGTAACGAATACCGAGAATATACCAAGGCGGCGGATCAACATATTGCAGCTTAACTGAGGCGGCTAATTCGGGTGGACCGATGGTGAGAATATCGCCATGACGCAAGGCTAAGGATGGCAGGCGGCGTTTACCTCGATAAATACCATTGGTGGAATTTTCATCTTTAATAATAAAGGTTCTACCTGATCGCCCATAGCGTTCCAAGGACAAATGAACCTGACTCACCACTGGGTTTCGCACCACAATATCGCAGGATTTAGAACTACGTCCCAGCAAATAGCGATCGCCTAAGAGGGGGTATACTTCCGCCTTATCCGCACCCGCATCTTGCACCCACAGTTCTGGAACTTTGGCATTTGGCTTCAGCGCCAGCGCTTCAAAGTTAACTCTGGCTTGAATCGTCTGAACAGCCTGAGTCAACTGACCCAGAATAGTTTTCGGCGGTTGGGGAGGTTTGGGAGAATTCATATCCTAGTGGATGGTATTAAATCGGGTCTCTTTTTCCTGGTGCGAGCGTTCATGGTTCATTGTTCGTCGTTCATCACGTTGTTCGGGAGAGTTAAACCTATCCGTTGCCTAAGAACTTCTACATTACAATTTAGCGTGTCTGAGGGAGGATGGAGTGGGGGAAGCTGGGAAAGATGGAAGATGGGGAATTAAATCAAATGTAGGGGCGGGTTTAGCCATTCAATGGGTTTGTCACCAATAAGTAATCAACAAAACCCGCCCTTATACCTAGGTTGGGGCGGGTTTAGTCGCATCTGGGTGAGGAAAGAAACGATGATAGTGAAACTCGCCCCTACATTTAGAAAGGGCGGGTTTGAAGTAAGGTTATCATCAATAGCGAAACGAAAGCACATAAACCCGCCCCTACAAATCATGCCCTCAAAGGTCGTAAAGGGTTCCCCCATCCTAACGCGGTCGCTGGATGAGCTTTTCCAGAACTCGCCGCTTGGCTTTGGGGTCAATGCCAATTAATCGCACGTATTCGTTATTATGCTCCGCAAGGCGTTCGGCTAAGGTCAGGATCACCTCTGATGCTTCATTTCCTTGAAATGTGCCATCACTTTTCCAGGCATTGGTGCGAAAACGCCGCTCATTGGCATATTCTAAACTTAGACGATAGCCTTGGGCTAAGAGTTCGCGGATCTGCTGCTGGATATCTAAATCTATGGACGCGATCAGTTCTAACGGCTGAGGTGTCTTAAGGTTAACTCTATTCTCAGTAGTGGCTTGATTGGCTGATCCCTGATCAAGGGTGCGGGGTTCTTTGGCTAAACCCTTTCCCTGTCTGTACGTCTGGGTGTTATTTTGACCGGGTATTTGCCGTGCTGGAGGTAACTCAAGGGTAGGACTTTCGCGCAGTGCCTTATTATATTCTCGAACTAATCCCGTCTGTTCAACTTGTCTTTGTTCGCCAATCATCACCTGACCGAATTCGATTAAGTGAGATAGTTCAAATTTCGGCTTTTCAAATTCCGGCGGCGCTTCGGTACTGCGAACCACCCGAAAGGAAACTTGATCGAGTCCGACATCATGGATGAAGTGGAGAATCTGTTGATCATAAATCCGCGATCGCAAGGCGCTGAAAAAGTCAATGGCTTGATTGGGAAACTGATCCACCAGTTGTTCGATGTCTCGTCGCGATAGTCCATCGGTAGCGAAAATCCCGCCAACAATGCCAATGCGTTCCTCTCGATTCGGTTCCCAGTAATATTTTTCCATACGACCCTCTCGAATTAACGGCGCATAGAGGGTGGAGAAGTCATTCCCGGTGACGATAATCGGGACGCGATGCAGGGGATTGGCGTCATAACTCCCAGGGAGTTGCACGTCGGTGGGATGATCGGCAATATTCATTAATGTGGCGCTGACGAGTTGAGTATTGACAGTGTATTGAGTCGCGCTGTCAAAACGTCCAACCCCTGCATCCAAGTCATTAATCATTAAGGCGCACATTTTCCCCTGCACCTTAATCATTTCGGCGGCTTCTCGATAACGCAGGCGAATCAGACGGGCTGGATCACCCGCATCCGGACTTTCCAGTTCACCGCCAGAGATATGGATGACACCAATCCCCATTTGCTCAAAGACTAACTCGCATTGGAAGGATTTGCCTTCTCCTTTGCGTCCATGAATACCGAGAATCAGAGGAACCCGTACCCCCTCTAACTCTAGATAGTTTTTGGTAATGTGAACCGCTAGTTTATCCTGGAAGCTGGGCGCGATGTAGTAGGTCATGAATGAAGAAGTTATTGTGCGATCGCTAGTCTTTGATATTACCGAACTTTGGGCTGATCAAAGGCGTTTAATGAATTAGAGGTAAATCGCGCAGGAAATAGAAGCGATCGCGGTTCAATTCATTACCCTTACTCCGCCCTAAGTAGCCTGTTAACGGCGAGGATAGTTCAATAAGAATATCACGTAATTCGTTTGGCATTAAGGGTTTGGGGGGACTCGAACCAATATACGCCCCATAAATTGCATCAACTCCCACTTCGCCTAACCCTGCATTTTCCTGAAAGGATTTAACGGATTGGACAATGTGCGATCGCACGGCGATGTCTTGACGCACGTCTACCAGGTATTGCTCAATTTTATCATCGGCTAACCCATAAGCATCTTGCAAGCAGGCTTTGAGTTTCAGTAAGTCAATAGCACCTTTATACTGGGCTTGCAATTCTACGAGATGTTGGAGAGTTTCTGGACGAATCACGCTAATCTGATTATTTAAAGTTGTTCGTAAAGCGTCTGGAGTTAATTCACCAGCGACGACAATGAGTTTGATACAAGGATCATAGTCTTGTTGCAGATGGTTTTTACCCAGTTGGATTAATTGTCCCGGAGTTCTACTGGGGACTTTTTCACTTTTGGTAGCTTTGCATTCGCCAACAATGGGATAAGGTGCATCCGCATAAAAATCGATCCCGCCAGCACCGCCAGTGGCTTCTGGATTTAGGCTGGCTCTTGGGTCATTTCTAGAGTTAGTAAATCCTAGTTTCATTAAGCTTTTTCGCACCAGTTTTTCAAATTCATTGCCATCGCTAGAGTTACCGACATCAGCGATTGTTTTAATCCAGATGAAATCAGAGTCAAATCTCCCGATTGATTGGCTACTCCAGCCTAAGAATTGTTTGATATCTTGGTCAAGTTCTTTAGCCGCTAAATTATTATTTGATAATGACGCGATCTGCTGTAAGCAGCAGCGCTTCGCTATCGCACTCTGTAATTCTTCCAATTCTGGATGCTGGGGAGGCTGTCGTTGTTCCATCTGGCGACAGCACTGTTCAAAGCGTGTCTGACTCAAAACAGGTGTGTCTTGAGTAACCGTTAAAGGTTGGGGAAGTGGAATAAATCGGGGACTCGAATTTACAGGAATTTCCATCGGTTGTGGGAGTCGATAAACCCGCAGGTAGGCTAAAAAAATATGACCCCGTTTGACACGAGTTTGCTCTAATCCGGCTTTTGTCCATACAGTTAGCTGGGATAGAAAATCCAGGGATTCTGAATTATCCAAGACTTTACAACGTTCGCATTTTGCCCAGGCTTTAATTATAACGGTTTCAGAACCGAGTTCAGCCAGACTTTTTTGGGCGGTGGGGATGAAGTTAGAGCGATAATATTGTTCGATAGGCAGAGCGTTAGTGGATGTATCTGAGGGATAGAGAGCAAATTGTCGTCCCGGATTGACAAATATCCTGGGGATAATGGCAATTGAGCGTCCTTCGATTAAGGCTTCAATATCTGGGACTGGTAGACGTAGGGCGATTTGCAGCATAATTTATGTTCCTATGCTACGAATAGGTCATTTAGGTTGTCATCATTGGCTGTATCATCAGCACTAGATTCGTCGAACAGCGTCCCAAAGAGTTCTTCCTCTTCGATAGTCTCTGAATCAATTTCACCAGAGGGATCACTGAGGATTTCTCGCAGTAGCTGATTCTCTAAGATTTGGGGTTTTGAGAATTCTGCCACCTGCTTTTGAGTAAGCTGATATGTCTCGCAGTTTTGATAAACAGTATAAAGGTCAATCAGAGGTCTAATCTGTTCAGCTTCCAGATACGCCCATTCTCCTCCCTGATCTTGAGATATAAGTTTCTCCAGTAACTTATAAGCCTGTGTCTTGTTGTTTATTTTTTTGCTTTTATCGCGAACTAAACAACCGCGAGTTAAACCAAATCTTTCGTATGCCGTTAAGCGCTTTAATCCAGCGCCTAGTGCAGCTGCGTTGCCTTTTTGAATCACGGCTACACCAATGACAAAATTTTTGTTATCTTCATTGCCAATAACCTTAAAATTAATGTAACCTTGGTTTGAAAGATTCTTGGGAGTCGCCTTTGAGTTGATGACTTGGATATCAGTATCAACACGTTCAATTGTTAGTTGCCGTAATTTTTGTCCGGTTGAAGTTTCCCCTTCCAAGGCTTCACCGATCAACTGCTCAAAGCCAAAACATAGAGCATCAGCGATTTTATCATTGTCCTCTAAATAATCTCCAATGTCTGCCTCGTTTGCGGCTTTAGCGGCTATTTTAAATCTCTCTTCTGGAGGGATAGCCTTACGGTTATAGTTCTTAGCACACCAATCCAAGACTTCCCGTACAGTCGGCTTGCCTTTACCGATATCTCTGAGTTGACTTTCTGCAAACGGATAAACTGGATCATGAGGTTTTAAACCACGAGGCTCATATAGCTCTTTTTGCAACCATAAGGCAACTAAATCAACAATAGATTGACTATCTAGAGGTTTTAAACTTATTGGTTTTCCTTGAGTTGCTGTTGACAACCGATCTCCCACACCACCACCAATCTTATTCACAGTTGCAGTGCCAGTGATAGCAGAGGCTATTTCTCCAGCCCAAGTTGACCCGAACATTACCGTCAACATGACAATACCTTTGCCAATACCTGACTGTTCTAGATTATCGTAAAGGTCTTTAACTAAGCGCACAATTACCTGTGCTTTCGTAAACCCATCTTCCGATAATATTCCTTGGGTTTCCAATTCATCAAAACAAATCAGCACAGGTTTATGGTCACTCACTAACCGTAATATTTGTTGTATATTACCCAGAGCTTCTGCTTCTTGTTCCTGAGATGTCTTTCCAGCATTGGTTGGCAAACCTATAGAGTTAGCCGTTTCTTGATCTAGCTCATTACCAGCTAACCATTCAAGGGTATAGGGGGCGTACATTTCTGAAAGAGTCCACAAAATCGCCCTGAGAATATAAGGGTCAGCATCCGGCTTGATTTTGAGAATCTGGCTACTCAATTTTTTGAGCAGATTTTGGTTATTCTGTAAAGCTTTATCATAGGCTTTATCAAAATTCTTAACGATTGTTGCTGCGGCTGTTTTTTGACCACTGGAATTACTGGCATTTGCCATCGCTGCCGCCACTTCCTGCCATTGTGTAACTCCTTGACTGCCAACTCGCGCCAAGTTCTCGACCAACGTTTGCAGAAATTGATGTCTCAACAGATTTAAGTCACCATACTTACTACCATTAGCATAGATAAATAAGGCACTACCATCACCAATGACACGACGGCGCAGACGACCAATGAGTTGAGTTTTCCCTGAACCGATATCGCCAGTCAAAACTAAAGTAGCTACCTTATCTTTACTATCTGGACTGGTTTTAACCTGCTTGATTATCTCCAATACTTTTTGAGAAGCGTGAGCATTGAGAGTATTTAAATCAGGGAATCCTTTACCCCAAACACTTTGGACTTTATCAATAGCTGCACTGTTGAATGGATTGTAGTCTTCGATGGCGGCGTTGATTTCTTCAATCGGTGAAACGGATAAATCAGTCATGATCATTCAGGTGAAGGAACAAACAGCAAGTAGTTTCAATTAGGCTTCAGCATTCACAAGCTTGGCAAAGTAACGCAATTTGCCGACTGGCGGAGTGATTGAGTCCTCTAATTGATCAGGGGTAACGTTTAAAACCTCTCCCCCCATTAACTGTAAGATGTCATTCGCCTGCATTTCCAGCATCCAGTCGTTGAACTGGGAACGAGAGACGCGATCGCCAATGGTTCGCCGTATCCGATAAATCGGCACCATATAATCCAAGTTATAGTCGCGGTTAAGCTGATCGTAGACATCCAGCGCCACCTGCTTAAACTGATCATAAGACGCGATCGCCTTTGGCGCTGAGCTTTGCTCAATCGCACTCTCCCCAGTCTTCCCGGCTGCAACCGCCCCATCACCAACAGTACCCGCCGACATAGCTTGTTCTCGAATCCATTTAAGTAACGCATTCGCGGTTCTTGCGCCAATCTGACTCTCAAACTCAAACGCCTGACTCTTCAGCCCTGCTTCCAGCATCTGCAATCCCTTGGGCTGTACCAGAGACACCTTATACCGAGAAAGCGCGATCGCACCGTCTTCTTCTAGCTGCTGATAACTCTCCTTATAATCGGCGGCTGTCTCCTTCTTCCGTTTCAGTCGTTTCGTCAGTTCACCCCTCTTAACATCCGAACCCCCCATATCCCACAAGTAAAGCAGTAAGCGGATTTCTTTCTCTTTTTCTGTTGTCTTCGCCTCGATATCTGTATCTGTCTTCGCATCAACATCGTTCGACATCGTTGTTACCCTATCCGTCATGGAAATTTCTGAGTCTAAAAAATGAACTTTTGTAAAAATACCCCCTGCTATACTAACCCCATCATCTAATCACTTGCCAGTTCAGTCGCGATCGGTATACAGCAAGTACAGCGTCAGTAGGGGCAGCTTAGAGAAAAATCAATGCATTCCATTGATAACCCCCTAGTAAAACCCAGCCTCACCCTACAAATTATGTGTTCTGCACATAGTCTCTAAGTATTTTCACTTAATCCAGAGACTCAACCGTTAAATTTAATCCTGTTTTCTACAGGTGCAGGATGAGTACCTGTTCATCAATCGTTGCCCATAATCGTAACCTAACTTAATATTTTTCGGGCAAATGTTAACTTCTATGTCATTCCCTTGTCTTTTAATTTGAGAGTGGTAAAGTAAAAGTATGAAGCAAATAAAGCTTCATCGGACAGATAAAAAAAGCAACGTTTAGATTCAAAGAAAGAGGTAAAAACGCTGGCTAAATCAATCAATCTGTCTTCTCTAAAAACAACAGCAGCAAACCATTTAGACGCTGATATTTCCTAAGCTAATTAATAGGGAGCAAGGCAACTGAAACTTGAATTCAGTGCAACTCCAGATAGAATTACCAAAAGAAGGAAATCACTCAGTAAGTCAATCGGACGTGCTGCTGTTGTTTTAGCATTTCGAGCCAAATTAATAGGAGAGGGCGACCCGACCCAATTGAATGGATGGGAGTTTTTAATTGATGCAAGCGGGTCGCCCCTACAGGTGGTTAATCTTGCATTTCTAAACAGGAACGCGATCGCACTCCTGGGAATGTCCACCGAGAGGTCTGAATCGGGGATGCATTAATTTAACTCAACCTTTTCCCGATTAATGTAAACTTACGTATCATTTCCTTGTCCTTTAAATCAAAGGTGCTAAAGTAGAACTATGAAGCAAATAAAGCTTCACCGGACAGATACAAAAGCAACGTTTAGATTCAAAAGAAGAGGTAAAAACGCTGGCTAAATCAATAAATCTGTCTCATCTGAAAACAGCAGCAGCAAGCCATTTGAACGCTGATATTTCCTAAGTTAGTCAATGGGGAGCAAGGCAACTGAAAGTTGAATTCAGTGCAACTCCACAAAGAATCATCAAGAACAGGAAATCACTCAGCTAGTAGAACTGAAATGCTGCTGTTGTTTTAGCATTAATTAGCCAAATTAATAAAAGAGGGTGACCCGACCCCATTGAACGGATGGGAGATTGCTAATTAGTACAAGCGGGTGACGAATGACGAATGACGAATGACGAATGACGAATGACGAGCTCCACCTTTAACGTTAATTGTGTCCACCTCACCTACTTACAGAGCGATCGCATACATTATCATAAGTCCGGATACCAGCGCTGGGGATCGAAAACTTCCTTAAGTACGCTTGTTTGTCCACGACTTCAGACGTATCCTGAACCCTGGAGTCATTGCAACTTAGAGGAAAAAGCATGTTAGATAAACCCGAATCTCCAATTGAAGCCATTGACGCCAGAGAAATCCTGGACTCGCGGGGACGTCCCACCGTGGAAGCCGAAGTTCGCCTCGCCAGTGGTGCCCTGGGCTTGGCACAAGTTCCCAGTGGTGCATCTACTGGTACCTTTGAAGCCCACGAACTGCGAGATGGTGATTCTCATCGCTACAACGGGAAAGGCGTCCTCAAGGCTGTCCGTAACATCAAAGAGAAAATCACCCCCGAACTCCTGGACATGGATGCCCTAGACCAAGCAACCGTTGACCAGACGATGATTTATCGGGATGGAACCCAAAATAAAAATGAACTGGGTGCCAATGCTATCCTGGCAGTTTCTCTCGCCAATGCCAAAGCCGCCGCGAATGAATTGCAACTTCCCCTCTATCGCTATCTAGGTGGACCCCTTGCCAATCTTCTCCCAGTTCCGTTAATGAACGTAATTAACGGTGGTGCCCATGCAGATAATAATGTGGACTTTCAGGAGTTTATGATTGTCCCAGTGGGTGCTGATTCATTTCAAGACGCACTGCGTTGGGGGGCTGAAGTCTTCGCCGCCCTATCTCAAGTGTTGAAAGAGAAAAAGCTGCTATCGGGTGTGGGTGATGAAGGAGGCTATGCGCCGAACTTAGAATCCAATAAAGCGGCATTAGAATTTCTAATTGCCGCGATTGAAAAAGCCGGGTATAAACCTGGGGAACAGGTGGCGTTAGCCATGGATGTCGCCGCCAGCGAATTTTACAAAGATGGGCAATATCTTTATGAAGGCTCATCTCACGCCCCTAGCGAACTCGTTGATTATTTGGATCAATTAGTCAGTCAATATCCGATTGTTTCCATTGAAGATGGCTTACATGAAGACGATTGGGATAATTGGAAATTGCTGACGGAAAAACTTGGATCTCGCATCCAATTAGTTGGCGATGATTTATTTGTCACCAACCCCACTCGCTTGCAAAAAGGGATTGATTTAGCGGCTGGGAATTCGATCCTAATTAAGCTCAATCAAATCGGATCATTAACCGAAACCTTAGAAACCATTGAACTCGCCACTCGCAATGGCTTCCGTTCCGTTATCTCTCACCGTTCTGGCGAAACCGAAGATACCACGATCGCGGATTTAGCCGTCGCCACTCGTGCGGGTCAAATCAAAACCGGTTCCCTCTGTCGCAGTGAACGAGTTGCCAAATACAACCGCCTACTACGAATAGAAGACGAACTCGGCGATCGCGCCATCTATGCCGGGAAAATTGGGATGGGACCCAAAATTGCCAAATAATCCCTATTTCCCATAACCCAACCCGCCATTCAATCCCTGTAGGGGCGCACCGACGTGCGCCCTTTATTCAATGACGCCTTTGACCCCAACGTTTTTAATCTATTCAAAAATAGTTTCGACCTGAATATCGGTGGGTTAGGTTGGATTATTCATTAAAAGATGAGTACCTTAATTAAACTCCCGCCTAACCCACCCTACGACATTTAAAATAAGACTTTTTCTTTGATAGAATCTTTCCGTACCTAAAGTTGAGCATTTTCAGCGTCCATGTTTACCCAAACCGTTATTAACCGAATCGCTACCCCATTCGCTATCAGCGGATTCATCTTATCCATTCTTACCCATACCGCCACCGCCGCCACGATGCTAGACAATAATGATAGCATTAGGGGGTTTATCCAAACCAACTCTTCCAGCTTCCGCTATCGCAACGATTTAGTACCCAACGCCCCCCTGGAAACTGCTGCTGGTGAAGAATACCGATTTAATGCCCAACAAGGGGATACCGTTCGCATCAGCGTTAAACCCGAAGAAGGTAGTACTCTCTCACCCATTTTAGTCCTGAGTTCCTCACAAACGGGCAACCAAGTTGCCTACAATGACAAAACCAATCTGTTAGTTTATCAAGTCCCCATCAGTGGCGAATATAAACTCCTCGTCTTAGGTGACAATAATACCAGAGGCAGATATACGGTTTCCCTTTCCGGAATTACACCGGGAGTTATCGTTAATAATCCCTCAAATCAACCCTCCGCTTCAAATCAAACCCCAGATAAACGAAAACAACTGCTACAAAATGAATATGGATTGAGAGTCTTGGAAAACTGTCCAGCGGCGACGGGTTCGTTAGTGGTTGTGTCGTTTCCGGAATCGGATCAAACCTATACCTATTGCGCCAATCCTAACCGTTTCCTGCAAGCTGGACAGTATACCTACGACGCAAGTACGGAAACCTTAAAGCCGGGACGTCCGGGAACTCAAACCGCCGCCAATCAAACGACCGATCCTCGCCAAGAAAAATTGGAAGACGAGTATGGATTAAATGTACTCGATACCTGTCCTCCAGCAACCAGTTCTTTAGTCGTTATCTCCTATCCCGAAGGTGGACAAACCTATCGCTATTGTACCGATCCTAACCGAGTTTTTCCGGCGGGGGAATATACTTACAACGCCAGTACCCAGAGTTTAGAACCTGTTAAGAAACCAGAAGCTTGTACCGTACAAGTCGGGGGTGTTTGTATTGTTCGTTAACTTATAACAAATAGCTTCCCCAGCTTCCAGAGGCGCTATGGCGCGTCTCTAAGGAGTCGGACAAAAGAAAACGACACTGTACAAAGTTTTGAAAACAAGCCTCAAACCCTTACAAAGGATAAATGACAAATGACGAATGACAATCTGCACCGTTAGCTTTTATTGTGTCCACCTACTTACCTGACTCCCCCAGATTCCCTATTCCCGGTTTCCTAAGATTTCATTAGAATCACCAATAGGCTGAACTGAACCTGCGATCGGTTCTTTTTTGAGTTCCTCCAAATCTATCGTTCTTAATAAATAACGCCAAGCCAGAGGAAAGTCATAGATTTGGACTAAATCGGCTGAAATATCGTACCAAAGACGATTATCTTGATAAAACTTCATCTGATCCATTACCAAGGCTGTTGCTGTCTGAGGTTCTAAACGCTGAGGATCAAGGCGTTCAATTGAGCCGTTATGCCAAATGCTTTGAGATAAATCCGTCGGATCATTGGATGTACAATATAGGGTGAACTGCCAACGATATTGTTTATTCAATTCTAGGGGAATGGCAGTAATCGGCAAGCTAATTTTGACAAAACCTGGTGTTTCTGGAAGCTGGAAACTAACCTGATAGTTTCGAGTCTCATCCTGTGAATCTTTGATAACGAATGATCCTCGATTAATTGTGTTACTCGGATAGGGAATATAAAACCAAAATGTGGGGTAAGCTTTTAATGTAAAGCCAGAAAACTTGTAGTCAGAGTCGGTAATGGGTAATAACGGTGTAAACGGTTGTTCGGTCTGTTCACAAGGTCCACGAGTTCCGGCAGGTTTGCGATCATCATTCGGTCTATCCCAAACGGGTGGATCTTGTTTAAGACTTGCTATTTTTTGAATCGGATGTGCTTGAACCAGTGGTCGATGAATTGTCAATTCAAGAACGGTTATCGCCAGGATTAAAGCAAATTTTAGTGCAATCATAGGTTTAAGGGGTTTGATCGGATCGCGACGTTTTAAATGCCTGGTAAGCCACTAGACTTCCACTTGTGGCAACTACAGCTAGCATTACTGGAACCATGGATAATATACTCCCAGTTTGAATGAAAATAAACCAGCTAATACCATTAATCGTTATCATAGAGACTCCCACGGCTAATCCCAGGCGTAACAGGGACTCTCGATAGCGCCATGCGATCGCACCTCCAATAACTGACCCAATCCCAACACAGACGAGATCCCCCCATAGAGGGAAAAACGCCAGCAAGGGGCGTTCTCCCACAGCCGCACTAATAATCTGACTGACCATCTGACTATGCAGGAATAGCCCCCGCATTTCATGATTACCAGGCGTTTGGAATTCATCTTTAATTGTGGGATCAGTTATGCCAATTAAAATAATTTTATCCTGCAAAAAATCAGGATTCACGCGATTGGCAAAAATATCACTCAGCGTTACTCGTTCTACCATGGTTTTTGCCAATTCTGGGGAACGGTAATTAAGTAAGAGTTGAAATCCTTCCAATCCGACACCGCGCTGGTAAAATCCGGGGTTGGCATTTAAATTGGTTAACGTCACTGAACCCAATTGCCAGCGATCTTCGGAAATAAATTCAGGTGAGATTCCCTCGGTTTGTAGATATCGTAGGGCTAATTGAAAACTCAGGGAATAGAAAGTGGAACAAGAGGATACGGCGGGCGGTTTCATGGCGATGAGATGACGCCGCACAATCCCATCTGGATCAACAACAATATCAGCAAATCCTAAGCGTTCCTTGGGGACTTCAGGGGGCGCAGCAACGCCTTCGGGGATTTGGGGAGAGGGGATAACACAAATGGGAATCACGCGATCGCTCGTTTGCAGATATTGTACCAATTCATCCCGCCCTTCCCCCTCTGGGCGATCGCGAAAGATATCTAAGCCGATGGCGCGGGGTTGATAGGTGTCCAGTTTTTGTAATAGTTTGAGCAGGGTGCGATCGTGTAGCGGATATTCACCCCCTAAATTGTTGATATCTTTAGCCGTTACCTCAACTATCAATAACCGAGGATCAAGGGAGGGTGTGGGACGCATTTCCAAGAGTTGGTCAAAGGCTTGCTGTTCTACCGATTGCAACCAACCTAGCGATCGCACTCCCATGACTAAACTGGTAACCATGACACTCGCACCCAGTACCAATTGCCAACCTCGCCGTCTCCGCTTAACGGGTTTGGCGGTAGTGTCGCTAATCCAGTCGTTCCAACTGGGCGGAACTTGGGTGGGATTCTGGACAATTACGGGTAACCAACTCGCACAAGGAAATTGACTTTCTAATCCCTGTAATCGTTCTCTGGCGTCTCTGACGGCTAGATAGAAGGGTTGACCTTGAGCAAAGGCAGTGAGAAAATACTTCAAGAACTCTTGCGCCACGCGATCGGGAACTAACTCCCGCATGACAATCATTTGCGGAATTTGGATATCATCCAGTTGTCGGGCTAATCCTAAGCCATCGCAGGAGTTGAAAATAGCAAGTTTTAACCCTCGTTCTACGGCTTTTCTTAACGCATACCAGAGTTCATCAATGGTTAAACTATCGGTTTGATTAATATAAATCCGCCCGGTTTCCCCTTCGGTTTCACTATGTCCGGCAAAAAAAATGATGTCCCACTGTTTTTCCCAAAGTTGGTCATTAATCTCTCGGCGGCTTTTTTCGACTAAAAATTTAATATCGGTATGGGGTAAACTTTCAAGTAACTGGCGATCGCTTTCAATATCAATTCCCTGGCTATGACCGAGAATGGCTAAAATTTTTACCTTAGGCGTGCGCTGATTTGAGGTGAATTGGGACGGACGTTCAAACTGAGGATCAGTTAAGGCGAGTTCCGCTTTCGGATAATGGTCAAAAAAATCCCACAAATGCCAAGGAAGTTTTTGCAGGTGCGGATCAGTGGTGCTGACTAAGAAGCGAATCGTATCCTGACGACTGAGGGATTCCCGTAACCGCCGATCCAGGGGGCGAAACCCTTCCCCGTCTAACCAGGTTCGCAAGCGATCGCCTAATTCATTGGCGGAGTCTTGACAGTCTCTCAGCCGCTGACTTACTGAACCATCATAGATAATTTTTTTCGGTTTAATTCGATAGGGGGCGCTAATGCACCGATACTTATGCTGCCAATGAGACTGGATGCGATCGGCAAATTCAGGCGCTGCGTCTAATACTCCTTTGAGTTCAATATCTGGGGGTGCGCCATCCCAACCAATGGCTAATGTGACCCGAAATCCATGGCTTTGAAAATCACCATCGAGTTTCAAAGTTACTAATTTTTTGTGGGTGGTGTCATTTGTCATTTTTCAGGGAACAGGGAACAGGGAACAGGCAATAGGCAATAGTGAAGACAAAAGCTTACCTTACAAGGGATTGACCCTTCGACTTCGCTCAGGATCAAGCGATTTGAATTTTTCTGGATATGTCCTAGCGAAGGGTCTATTCAAATGATAAAGGTTTCCGTCATGCTGATATCAGCTAACGCTACCCTAACTTTGAAGCATTCTCCAGGTTCTCCACTAAACTGTAATTGAATTTGCTTAGTGCTTCTGGCTTCAGCTTGCATCACGGTTTCTCCCGTGTCATCGAGAATCATCAGCCGCAAATTTTTAGGTAAATAGGTTTGACCGTTCGTTGGATATATTTCAACCGAAATATCGAGTTCTGATACGGAAAGTGGTGTCAAATTTATGACTAATATGACTTGTTCATCATCATATCGTCGTCCTAATGTCAGCCGCTTCCCACGTGTGATTTTCAGATCGGATGGTTCGGATAAGTGGGTGGCTATTTGCGTATATGTTCTAAAATTAAAAGCGAGTTCTGTTGGCGAGGAGTCGAATAATGTTTCGACAGTCTGCCAACCCGCATCAAAAATATTTTGTAGCCATTGACTAAGTTGTATTGGTTGTTGAGATGGGTTAAGATGGTCTAATAAATGTTCCAGTGATATAAGTTGAGTTAGGGGGACTTCCTCGGTTTTAACGCTGGGTAAAAATCCCAGTAACTTGGCTTCCGTTAAGGTTTGATTCAACTCAACCGCGACATACCCAATCCGGTCAGACCATACGTCTGCGGGGATATGACAGCTAGCCGCGTTGGGTAAGACAGGACGGCATTCTAATTTGCCCAGATCTTTAATCAATAAGTCGGCTGTATTAGTCAGGGTTTGCATAATTGGATTCCAACTATCACTCGCCTGCCAGTTTGTCGGAATTTCTAGGCATTGTAAAGAGGTTTTGACAGCATAAACGGCTAACGTATTTAGGTAAACTTGTTTTGCCTTTTGGGGGCAATGCTTTTGGTGAAACTGTTGAGCGATTTGATGGGCTTCTAACGTCAGGGGTACGGTCAGTATTAGGGGTTCATTCGTGGTGTGGAACATTGTATTCTGTGCCTCAGGGATTATGATGATAAGTATTCTCTTAACTTGGGACTAAATTTAGTTAAGCAACGCTGGTAGAAACTGCTTAAGGTTGAAATCTTAATTCCGAGTTCTTCAGAAATTTCTTTCCAGGAATAACCGGATAAAAGTTTCAAAGCTAAAAATTGGAAGTTGGCGGCAGGTTGATTTGACGTATAGGTTTGATTAAAGAGTCCTTCGGGGTCAGTTTCTAGGTAGTGAATGATTTCTTGGGACAAGGAAGGCGTCAACTGCGGGTTAACTTCGGCTGGATTGTTTTTCTCTAAGTCATCCAAGGTTAAACGCTTGACTTGTTTGGCATCGATTCCTTTATGCACGGTTGGCATCATAGAACGACTGGCTTCCATGAAGAATCGTTGCTTGAGCAGAAAGTTTACCCATTGTAAAACTTCAAAACTGGGATTATAGTCGTCAATCCTTTCGCAAATATAACAAAATAGGCGTTGCTTGGCTTCATCATAAATATCCTCATAAAATCCATGGAATTGTCCGGGATAGGGACGAGTCAGTTTACCTGACTGCTGAATGGCACCCAATAGCTTGGCTAAAGCTTGCTGTCGTTGTTTACTACGGGGAGGATGCTGCTGTGCTTCCTGTGCCAGTTGCTTTAACTGTTGGTCTATGACATTCATCGATAGCGGTAGGGTTGGTACATCAGTTACATGGGATTGCGTTGATACACCGACTTCACTCTGTTCATAGAGGTCTCACGAACTCAGGGGCGATTTTATGCAAGGTGGAACAAATCTTTACAAAATTTTAACAAAAGCGGCGGTATGGAGGTGCGAAGCAGGGGTTGCAGCGACGTTCCGGTGGAACGTTTGGAAGCAGGGGTAGCAGGGGTAGCAGGGGGAGCAGGGGGAGCAGGGGGAGCAGGGAGATGGGGTAGCCAAGGACAAATGACAAATGACTTATGTAAAGATTTGTAACAAATATCCGACTTTTGCATAAAATGCACCTGCTGAAGTTGAGAACCTAATGAAAGGGTAAGATGGGGACTAGAATCATGTTGATTCGTGAGATTGTTCAACAGGCACTAAAGACACGCTATCTCACCAGAGAAGCTGAAGACCAACTGCGACAGCTACTTAGAAGCAAATATGACTCACAAGACCTCCAAGCGTTCATGAATTTGCAAAATGCTGTAATGGAGGGTCAGGTGCAACAAGAGTCCCGCCCTTTTCCAGACAACCTCTTGATTTTCAGGGATGATAATACGGTAATTGTTGATTTGGCAGGAGTGAGTTAATGAGAGAACTGAGAGTTAAACTTTTAACAGTCAATAACCTTCAAATTATAGGGATACTGACCATTAGTACCTCCTTAAATTACTATCGTTCCAGTTTTAATATTTCGGATCTGTTGAATAGTTCTCGTAATTTTATAACTCTCACGGATGTAGAAGTGTATAGTGAGAATCAGCATCTCTTGGCAACAATGCCATCTCTTTGTATTAACAAGCCAGCGATTGCTTGTTTATCGAGCGAAGAATCTGAACAGAATGGTGCTGAATTATCATTGAACACGGCTGTCCAGCCCTCTGAAATGAACAGTGTGGCTGTTTTTTTATAATTGAAATAGAGTCGAAACGGTTAACATCTCTAGTTAATAGCGAATTTATTCGCCAATATTTTTAAGTATTAAAACCGTTTTTATGGTAAACTAATGGACTAGAAGCTGTAGGGCATACGGTGGTTAAGCTTTCTGGGAATAAAGCTACAGCAGATTTCAGGTTGATGAAGTATAGCACTACGCATTCAGGTTAGGACAATAAAATTAGGTGTACGCGGCAATAGGCAATAGGCAATAGAAAAATGTCCTAATGTATGCCCGTAGGTCTATACAGCCTTAAGCAAGATCCCCGACTTCTTGAAGAAGTCGGGGATCTGTCTGTGTAGATGTAAAACTCTGGCTTCCTATGACGAAAAAATCATCCGCGTTCCTTCACTTCGTTCGAGGGCATGTTTAACCAAATGAGTATCAATAGATTAATTTCTGAAACCGCTTATCATGCCGGATACTAGCCAAATCAGAGTCATTTTTGGCTAACTCTCGGTATTGATCAGGATTCAGATTGAGGGTTTTTTGCAGATTTTCGATAGCTAGGTCAACATTGCCCTGCAAAGCATAACAGCAAGCTTTGTTGTAAAAAGCATTAGCATTGTCGGGTTTAAACTCTATCGTTTTGTCGAAACTAGCCAAGGCTTCTGGATAGTCTCCCAATTGCAAAAACGCATACCCTCGATTATACCAAGCCTCATATTTTTCGGGCTTAATTTTCAGGGCTTCGTCGTAACTCGCTACAGCATCTTGAAAGTATCTTAAATTCACAAGTGCATTGCCCCGATAATACCAAGAACTGGGTTGTTGATACTTAAGTTTCAGGGCTTCATTATAACTCGCCACGGCTTCTGGAAAACGGTCAAGGCGATACAGCGCCCCTCCTCGGTTATTCCAAGCTTCGTGAGCATCGGGTTTAATTTTTAGGGCTTCGTCATAGCTAGCGATGGCTTCTTGGAACTGTTTTAAGTGTACCCAAGCATGTCCTTGATTGTACCAAGCTTCGTATTTATCTGGCTTAATTTTTAGGGCGTCTTGATAGCTAGTGATAGCTTCGATAAAGCGTTGTAAGCTAAACAGAACATTACCTCGGTTGTACCAAGCTTGATGCAGGTTAGGTTTAAGATTTAAAGCATGATCATAGCTAACTCTTGCCGCTTCATATTGTTTTAAATTCACCAACGCATTGCCCCGATTATACCAAGCCGGATAAAAGTCTGGTTGCAATTTTACAGCCTTGTCATAGCTGGCGATCGCCTCTTCATGGCGTCCCGCCTTATCCAGCGCAATTCCCCGGTTATACCACAGTTGATATAAATCCGGTTCACGTTCTAAAACTTGGTCAACTGTCGCGATCGCTTCTTCAAACTGTCCGGACTGGATCAGTATAATACCCAAGTTATACCACGCTTCGTGGGTTGTGACTTCCAAGGGGTGGTTGTAGCTAACGTTTGCGGCTTGAGGGTTTTCTAGAAGGAGAGTACTCATCGATGTATTTTTTGCTATGAGAGGCTTTTAACCTGGGTTTACAGGTTGTAGCGTTGAGGGGGAACGTTCTCACGATTCTCGATTGAGTGCAATACATTCTGAGTTGGGAAAGAATGGGAGGTTTAGGGTTTAGGGTAGGGCAATCAGAACCGCGATCGTTCACGGCTTAGGGTTATCTCCTCACTTGTTTAATCAACGCCTTTACTTGCTTATTCTTCCCCAACTCCCTTAAATCCGGATCAGTATGGACAGGTATGATGGAAGGATTCATCTAGCAGATACCAAGGCTGGTGTGATGCAGTTTCCCGATGGTGCGGGTTATCAGGGTTGTGGTGCTGGTTCCGGGACAAACAACGGCGATCCCTTGTTGACGGCTTATATTCGCTATTTATGAGTGACTTGGTTACGAGAAAACTTGACAGTTTCTTAGCTGGATTAGAAAATAAAAGTATGATAGTGAGTATTAACCTAAGATGGAAGTATAAAATAAATGGAAGCCTCTATAATGTTTAAACATTTTATTATTACTCGAATGAATGTTGATTGGAACTTGTCAAGGCATCGGCATGATCGGAATAGTTACGATTTTTTAATTCATAGATTTAATTTGTTTGAATCAATTTGCTATCCCTCAGTTTTAAGCCAAAAAAATAAGAATTTTACGTGGCTAATTTTATTTGATGCGGCTTTACCCATTGGCTTTAAGCAGAAGGTGGAAAGTTACTGCTCTAATTCATCAACAATTAAAATTATACCCGTTTATATTCAAAGTAAAACGACATTGTTAAATACTGTCCGAGAAATAATCCAGCAAAATATAAGCAGTGAGACACCGTATTTAATTACAACCAGTATTGATAGTGACGATGCAATTAGCCAAAACTTTGTTTCCTTAATTCAAGAAAACTTTAATAACCAAGACTTTGAGTTTATTAATTTTCCTTTTGGTTATTTGTATCGAATCAAGGAACAAAATCTCTATCTAAGAGAATGGCTGACTTCTCCTTTCTATACATTAGTAGAAAACGTGAATAATTTTAAAACAGTTCTTCAGTATGGTCATACTGTGATTAAAAATCATAAAAATCGTCAAATAATAACTAAACCTGTATGGCTCATGATTGCCCATGGAGAAAATGTACGTACTAATTTTGATGTAAGTGCTGCATGGCAACCTCTCTATAGATTAGGTTCGGACTTTACTGTTGACTTAGAGTTCCCCTCTAAAAGTAGAAGCTATTATTTGAAAGAAATACTTATGGCAATTCATCAAGTATATGCTAGTCGAAAAAAGTGGGATACTAAAAAAGTTAAGATCAGGAAAATAATTAATATATTGTCTCCCGCTTTGCTACGTTTTGCAAGAAAAGTATAGGCATTTAGTTCAGACAAGCAGCCAAAGGAAAATTTGTTGTTTGTCAATAGTAGGGCGACTAATCCTAAGATGCAAGACTGTCTAGGTATCAAAACCTTGCACTTGTTAGGTGAAAAAATGGATTGAAACCCTTATTTGGTGTGCCTTCCACACTCATGCAGCAAGCCCTAACTAAGAAAGTGTTAAAACCCGTTTAAACGGGTTTTAGCTTTAAGCCGGAACTTGAGTTCCCCGCTTACTTCCCACCTCCAATCATCTTCTGAAATCGCTTATTTTTCCGCAACCGTTCCAAATCCGGGTCAGTTTTCGCCACTGGTAGATATTTCTGTGGATTCACCTTGATCGCTTGTTCAATATAATTCACCGCTAACGTCACCTTACCCTGGGCGGCATAACAATACCCCTTGTTATAAACCGCATTCACATGATCAGGATTCACTTCCAAAGCCTTGTCAAAACTTGCCATCGCCTCCCGATAGCGTCCCATCTTGACTAAAGCATAGCCACGATTATCCCACGCTTCATAATTTTCAGGCATACATTCTAACGCCCGATCATAGCTAGCGACAGCATCTTTTAAACGTCCCAATCGCCGCATAGTAAGTCCTCGATTATTCCAGCAATGAGTTTCGTTGGGGTCGAATTCTAACGCTTTCTCGTAGTAGAGTAATGCCTCTTTTTCACGACCCATTTCCGAAATGACTATCCCTTTATTAATCCAACTTCCGATATGATTAGGTTTGAGTTCTAGGGCTTTGTTAAAAGACGCGATCGCATCGTCTCGTTTCTGGAGTTGCATCAACAGACAGCCTTGGTTGTACCAGATTTCTGGATGATTAGGACTAATTTGCAGGGCTTTGTCAAAACTCTTGAGGGCGGCTTTGTGGCGTCCGAGATTGGTTAAGACGTTACCGCGATTACTCCAGGCTTTATCATAATTAGGATTACAGGCGATCGCTTGATCGAAACTGGCGAGGGCTTCTTTGTGGCGTCCCAAAATCATTAGGGAGGTTCCGCGAGAATTCCACGCTTCGGGATGGGCGGCTTCTCGTTCGATCACTTGATCAAAACTCGCGATCGCGGCTTCATGCTTTCCCCAGTCTGACAAAACTATGCCTCGATTCAGCCATATACTCGCATCCTGGGGATTTAACACCCCCGCTTGGTCAAAACTCGCGATCGACTCTTCATAGCGCTGTAGATGTCCCAGGGCGAGTCCTAGCCCTGTCCAAGCCTCCCCATTGTCAGGGGTAAGCTTCACCGCATCCTGGAATAGGGCGACGGCGGCGTCAAAGTCTCCCCCCTGCAAACAGCGCATTCCTTGTTGAATGATGAATTTAACCGCTTTGGGATCAGTCATAGAAGTAACCTGGGTGATAAGCTGTTCGGCATTTAAACCTTAATGTCAATAATGGCTCCCATCCTTGTGGTAGTGTGAGTATCTATTCAATAGGATACAGAACTGACGCGAGCCTCAATGGTCACAGTCGAGTTCTCTCTATCTATCTTTGCAAATCTTTACAAGATTGTATTGTTTTATACCTATTCGTTAAGATAGATATACGTTTATAATAATTTTAAAAATCTGAGTCAGAGTAGTGACAATGCCCCAAAGGGGGTTAAGTCTCCTACGCCCTAACCAATGCCGTTAGAAATTTAAAGGAATTGTTTATGGCAAATAACGCCACTAGCCAGAGAAAAGCTAATAGTAAAACGAATAGCCGTACCCCTAAAAAAAGCGAGGAAACAACCATGGCAAACGATAAGGAAACGCAATCAACAAAGCTAGCTATTCAAAAGCAGCAAGCTGGAGAAGTTTCTCTGGTTGAACCTTCAATCCCTCTACCCGGAAATCGTCCCATAGCTAGCAGTTCGCTAAAAGTGAGTGATCAAGGTTCAATAAGGGGGATACGTCCTGTTGATACCAGCGATTTACAAGTTGTTGGCACACTTTCATCCATGGGTGAGCGCCCGATCGCAGCGAGTGACATGCAAATCCGAGATGTTATGGTTGTGTCTGGAAATCGTCCGATTTCTGTGAGTACCTTGCATCTTGAGAACACAGAAATGATTCTGGGAAACCGTCCCATCGCTTCCAATGTCATGGAAGAAGTTGATGAAATGATGGGTTATCTGGATTAACTGGTAGTGAAAATCTATCGTCCAGGTTGTAGATACGTTCATGCAACGTATCTACAATTTTGTATGGAAGTCTCTAAAAAATGAGTCGTCAACCCAGAGAAGGTATAACCAATTCCTACTTTAGACATAAAGCGGGGATCAGGCTAATCTACCTGTAGATTGACGCTTCTGATAAAAAATACAGATATAGTGGACATCAACGGAAAAGAAATTGTCCCCAAAATTATTCATTCTTTATTTTAGGGACGAATTCATAATCATCATAATTTGGAGAATTTGAAGATATGAGTACTGAAGATAGAGCTAAAGCCACTGCCAAAAACCTAGAAGGTAAGGCACAGGAAGCCATGAGTAATGTCACAGGTGATCCTGAAGATAAGACAGAAGGTAAGGCAAAGCAAAATGAAGCTGAAGCTCGTCACGCTGTTGAAGATGTGAAAGACAAAGCCAAACAAGTCATTGACTAATTGCATTGTCAGGAATAGTAAGCAGGTTGATAATTTTGCGCGATTGGGAACGCCAAAAAAGCCGTATCTGATTTGAATTGGCTGATTTATTTCTACCTGCCTTACTAGAATCAGAAGGTCTAGGCAGTCTTGATCTAGACCTTCTGGTTATTTATTGAAAATCCACTAATAGTTTCATCAGGAGGTTGCTGTGAGTTTAGGTAAAAAAACTCGCCAGTTTTTCACAGCTTTGGCTTTGATTTTAGTCCTAGCGACCACATCGGCTTGCCAAGCAAACCAAACCAAAGCAAAAGCGCCAACGGCATTGAATCCCAGTGTAACCTATCAACAATTAGAACGAGGCAATACGGCATCCGGTCAAGAGTTTGGCAATTGGGTGGTGCAAACGGCAAAGGGATTAGTTAGTGACGCCTACGTGCGCGATAACAATAAGTTAGGGATTGTAATTACTCCTCAAGTTCGTCCGCCAGAGGTTAAGGATTTAGCCCGATCTTTAGTTCAAGGGTTCCACCAAAATTTTCCGAATCGAGATCTGAAAGTCTTGGTATACGCCCCGGATAAAGAACTTATTGTAACAGCGAATTACAATAATCAGTCCAATCAAGTTACGTATCAATAGAAAAAAAAGGAGATAATAAAAGATGGCAACAAGCGACCAGTATAAACGTCAGATCATGAAGGATTTGGCGGGTGGTAATACCGAATCTCTGGAACCTGTTCCAGAAACACCAGAACAAGAGTATCAAAACTTTGATGACTTTGCTCAACGTTCTTCGCGAGATGAACGACGCCAATTATTTGGCAGATCCCTGCATCCTGATCGCATACCTCCCAGTCAGATGGAACCGGAACTGCGACAGGCGATCGCTCACATTAAGCCCAAGGAACGGGATGATGTAGCGCGTGAATTTTTCAAGCAACTCAAGAAACGCGGATTGAGCGATCGCGACTTGGAAAAGCAACTGGGACTTTCAACTCATCACGCCAGTCGGATGAAGGAGGATGATGTGGCTAAACTCGCTGCGTTTACTTATCATTCTCATCCGGATATCTTTCAGGACGTTCTAGCCGATCAACCTGCCATTGTCAAATTCCTCAGCAATCCCTTAGTGGGGGCGGTTATGGGGGCAATTGCCTCAAAATGGTTCGGACATCGTCGCTAATCACTTCAATATTGTTCGTTATTCATTACTATACTATGAACCTGCGTCAGCAGGTTTTTTTTTACCCACCCAGAGGCTAACGAAGTTAGTTTTGCTGGTATAGCACTACGAGGATACGTTAGAACATCAGTTAGTCCAATAGGGAACAGGGAACACCTCGACTTCGCTCGGTGTGTCACAGGGAACAGGGAACAGTAAAGAATGTCCTAACATGTCTTAGTACCGCTATAGCGTTGCCAAACCAAGTGCAGATTTGTTTGTTACCCTCTCGCCAAACGTCTGAGACAGTTCTTTCCATCACTGACTGCCATATCTTTCAGATAAGCGCTACAGTAAGCAGTATCCTACGCCATATCCCTGTAGGTTAATCTAATCCATGACTGACGCAGGATGAGATGCAAGGGCTGGTTTGAGTTATTTGAATGGCACAACTTGCTCTCTAGCTTTCAGAATTTTGTGAAATTTGACAAGTTTTATTGGCACATTAATAATAACAGTTTAAATTTACTCTAAATGTTCTGCTTTTTCCATTTTTCTTTCCTTATCTGGCAAAAAAAAGGAGCCAACCATGAATCATATATGGCGAAAAGTATGGAATAAGTTTATTTCAATTCTTTATAAGCGAATTATTACTGTTTTGACAATTTTGTTTTGTGCGGGAGTATTGGGGGCTTTATTAAGTATGTCCCATCTTTCGTTTCAATTAGTCGAATCACAAGCACTCCAGAATGCTAAAGTTTATGCACAACTGATGAAAAAAGCCCGAACCGTTTATAGCTCAGAAATAGTAAGTCGAGCCGAAACAGTGGATGGGATTAGCGTCACTCATGACTATTTGAATCAAGAGGGAGCGATTCCTCTACCCGCAACCTACTTACTCGAACTGAGTCGTAAAATTCGAGAAAATAAAACAGATATGTCTGTTCGACTCTACAGCGATTATCCTTTTCCTTGGCGACGTAACGAAGGGGGACCAAAAAATCAATTTGAATGGGAAGCCCTAAACTATTTAAAAGTGAATCCAAATCAATCCTATTTCCGAGTTGAAACCTTTGGCGGTAAACCCACACTACTCTACGCTGAAGCTGATGTGATGACACCAAGCTGTGTGGCTTGTCACAATACGTATCCCGGTACGCCTAAAACGGATTGGCAAGTGGGAGATGTACGCGGAGTGTTGGAAATTACCCAATCTTTGGAGCAGTTTAAAACTCAAACTCGTACCGGATTGCAGGAAACATTTTTAATGTTAGGTGGTTTATCGATTGTTGGCATTTCTGGATTAGCTTTATCAATCCGTCGATTGCGGCAACACTCCAGACAATTACAGCAACAAGTTAGAGAACGAACCATTGATTTAGTGCAGGCGAATGAAGAGATTTTGCGGCTGAATGATCAGCTTCAATTGGAAAATATGCGGATGAGTGCCGAACTGGATATTGCTCGCAAAATGCAGCAAATGATTCTGCCTAAACCGGAGGAACTAACCTCAATTGAAGGCTTAGATGTTGCTGGATTTATGAAATCGGCTGATGAAGTTGGCGGCGATTACTATGATATCCTCAACTATAATGGAATTGTCACCATTGGCATTGGTGATGTCACCGGACATGGGTTGGAAAGTGGCATGGTAATGATCATGGTACAAACGGCGATTAGAACCTTAAAAGAAATGCAAGAAACCGATCCAATAAAATTTCTTGATGTTCTCAATCGCACAATTTACCGCAATGTTGAGCGGATGAACTCAGACAAAAATTTGACGCTAGCTATTGCTAACTATGCAGGCGGACGACTGAGTGTGAGTGGACAGCATGAAGAAATGATCGTCGTTCGCTCATCCGGTCAACTGGAACGGATTGATACGATAGATTTAGGATTTCCGATTGGTTTAGATGCAGAAATTTCTCAGTTTATCAATCAAATCTCTGTTCAGTTAAATTCGCAAGATGTCGCCGTGCTTTATACGGATGGCATTACGGAGTCGGAAGATATTAACGGCACGTTTTATGGACTAGAACGGCTGTGTCAGGTGATTCAATGGAATCGACATTTAAGCGCAACGGCTATTCAAGAGGCGGTAATTGCCGATGTCTTGCACTATATTGGCAATCAAAAAATCTATGATGATATTACGTTGCTCGTGATGAAACAGAAATAGATTTAGGGGAAGTTAGATATGGCGAGATTTATGGAACCTGTTGACGAAGTGGAAGGAGACTATTATGATATTCTTCATTACGATGATGTTGTGGCTATTGGGTAGTGGAACATGGGTTATAAAGTTGTGTGGTCATGCTGATGGCACAAACGACCATTAAGTATGTAGGGACAATTGAAGTTAACGGTAGGGATCGTCATACTCGCTTCCCTGGAGAAGCAAGCGACATTTTAGGTAAGGGTTTGAGATGTGTTTACAAAAGTTAATCTAGCTAAGTTTATTTCCATCCACTTGCTTAGAATCCTTTGATAGTATAAGTATTCAACCGGACATGATAGTAGACGTTGAGGACAGAATTTTGCTCTATACAGATAAAATAATTGCTGCTGATAATTTCCCACAAAAAGGGTATAAAAGCGAGCAGTTTTGTGAGATCCTAGAAATAAGCTTGCTCCGGCAAAGCTGCTGCAATTTAAGGAGCTGTGAGATCTCAAGTAGATTAACGGATTAGCAAGTTATACAGATGATATTTATTCATGAAACGAACCGATTCCCTAGTGACCACTGTCTATTCTTTAGTCAAATATCATGCCGATTCTACCGCCAAAATTATTATCACCTTATTGGACAAGTTGTGAAAAAATAATAACGTTTGATTGGACATAATGGCTATGCAAAAGATATTTGGAGAATTTCAAGAAAATCTGTCTAATGAACAAGAGTTTTTAATACTTGGATTCTCACCGAGTTCCATTCCCATTCAGCAACGCTGGCGCAATAATGGTTTATCGGCTGATTTTGTCGCTGATTACTTGACTACCTTTTTTCCCGCTATTGACGAAGATCCAGACCCTGAGGGAAAGCGAGTTGAAATAAAAGGAGCGGTGAGTTATATCGCTAATGAGTTACTGGAAAATGCGATGAAGTTTAATGACGATAATTCATCCTATCCGATTAAATTTGGGTTGCATATTTTAGACATTGCGACCGAAATAACTTTAGTTTTATTGGCAACTAATAGTGTGTCTCAACAATCTATTAATAAGTTTCAATCCTTCATTCAGGAATTACTAGACTCCGATCTGGATGAACTCTATATCCGTCAGTTGGAAAAAAGTGCTGAAGATGAAACCGGGGGGACTTCTGGATTGGGGTTATTAACCATGAAAAATGATTATTTTGCCAAGTTGGGTTGGAAATTTGAAACTGTTCAAAAAGAACCTGAGGTGGTTACGGTGACAACGATGGTACAACTTAAGGTATAGATTCAAACCCTTCAATAAGTATTATCAACGATTTGTAGTTTTAGGAGCTAAATTATTCATGGAAAAACAAAAGGTTCAGGGTGAAAATTACCAAGTAATCGGTGATCCAGAAACAGCAACTGTATATTTTGAAGGGTCACTGCGACTGGGTGGAATGAAGGAGTACGAACCGATCATCAAAATCTTCGATGAGATGATTCAGCAAGACCCTTCCCTGATTACGTTAAACCTGCGGGAGCTAGAATTCCTCAATAGTTCGGGAATTAGCATGTTGTCTAAATTTGTCTTGAATGTACGCAAAAAGAAGACGATCCAGATTGAAATTAAAGGCTCCGATAAAATTCCTTGGCAAGGAAAATCGTTAAAGAATTTACAGCGATTAATGCCAGGATTAAAGTTGGAATTGGAATAATTATAGCCTTGATTTATAACAGGCGTTGGTGTTCTCGTGGGGGCGACCCGCCGCACACAATTAACACCATCCAACCCTTAATTTGATCGGGTCGCCCTCCGCCCGCTATCGGGAATTATCTAACACCGCATTTAGAAAAGGGCGAGTCGAGACAAGTTAATTCTCACACTGCCTACTATGTGCAGCGACTCGCCCCTACAACCGCGATAATCCCAATAATCCCAATAATCCCGACAATCATGACAAAGGTAACTAAACCCGCCCTTCTTGGACACCATTTTAAGGCTTAAAATCGTTGACCCAAACCAAACTGGACTCGGCTATCTCCTTGGTCATTAAATCCTAAATCGGCGCGGATGATACCCACAGGGGAATTGACGCGCAATCCCGCACCGTAACCAAACCCACTTCCCGGTTTACCCCGCACCACACCCGGTTCTCCCGGTACGGTTTCACTCGAACCCAAATCCGATGCAAAGTCAGCAAAAACAACCGCACCTACTGGATTGAAGATGGGAATCCGATACTCCGCCGACGCTAACACATAACTGCGCCCTGTTCCGACATCCCCTGTACCGTAGCCTCGCACCGAATTTTGACCGCCGAGGTTAAAGGCGTTGTAGGGGGGTAAATCACCAATCGTGGTTCCTCCCTGAACGTTAAATGCCAAGACTTCTTGACTATTACCCTTAAATACATCAACGGGAACATATTGGGAGTAATTTGCCTCCAGCCGATTCATCAAAATACTACCATTACCAATCGGTACAGACTGTTCCGTACTCAGACGCACCAGAGAACCTTGGGTGGGATTGACTGGATTGTCTCGTTTATCCCGCGTCACTCCAGCAGAAACGGTAACTAAATCATCAATTCCTTTATCACTGAAGGAGAGACGATTCCCGAATTCATCAACCGCATTAATGTCGCCGTCACTATCGCGGATACTGGTACGGGTATAGTTGACGCCTACCGACGCATCCCATTCCTGATTCACGGGTTTGGATAAGGTGACGCCGCCGCCAAACTGTCCTTCACGGGGATCATCCCCATTGGCGAGATCAACATCTTCATCGAACGTCTGGGATACAGTACGCCGCCGAAATGTATTTACGTTATATCCTGGTTGTTCTGGATTACTAGCCCGATAGGGTCTACCATAATTTCCATCAAACTGGAAATCACGACGGCTAAACTGTATATTCAATCCCAGTTTCTGGTTCACACCGCCGAGATTGAAGTCGTTATAGCTGAGAGTGCCAAAAACACCACTGTCATTGCTATATCCAGCACCAGCATTTACCCCACGGGCTGATCGTTCAATCAGATTATAAATAACATCGACATTTCTAGCATCACCATTGAGAGAAATGTCTACTTGATCAAATAATCCCAATTGGTAAAGCTGTTGCAAGTCTTGGCGGACAACCTCTACATTAAAGACTTGACCCGGTTGTAGGTTCAATTCACGATTGATAAAATCCTCGCGAGTTCGTCCTTCCGTGGGTTCACCTTCTTCATCAAGGAAGCGGAAATTAATGTCACTGACTACACCTTCCGCCACGTCAACGATTATCACGCCATCCGGTGTCGATCGCACGTCTAAAACCTGTGCCAAGATATAACCATTGTCTTCATACCATTGTTCTAACTGTTGTATCCCTTGACGTAGGTTAGCGGGACTAACGGGTTGACCCAATTGCGGATTAAAAATAGAATTAGCCACATCTGGGGTGAGAACCTGGTTACCGGATAGTTCGAGCGATCGCGCGATAACGGGTTCAACCTGATAAACCACCGCCCAACCCGTGGAATTAGCGGTTGGCGTGACACTGACGTTAGCAAAGAACCCTGTATTTAAAATCGCTTGAATATCCTGATCCAATTGGCTTTGACTGGTTTGACCCCCTGGACGAGTGCTAATCGTTTTTAAGACAAGCTGCTGCAATTCTTCCGACACACCAACGACTTGCACGTCTGTGGCGAGAACAACTAAATCGTTAGACCGTTGAGATTGATTTAGGGTGGGAACAGATTGGGCAAATTCTGGGGTTGGCGTCGCTTCTGGAGCGGCGACTGTTCTAGGGGAAGGCGTGGCTGAGGTGGCTTCTGTGGGGACAACATAGTTTCTGGTTTCCGATGGTGGGTTGGTTGTCGGGGAATCGGGAGTCGCCATCGCTGGCTGAGTTAAATCGCTACCCACCAGCACAGCCAAAGTGGAAAAGGCAACCGCTCTATATAGCATAAAATTAGCCTCAATCGTCCGTTCGTTAGTGAAAATTGTCTTACGTTTGGTTAACCTGACCAAGGCTAAACCTGTGGAGTTCCAACCGATGTGCCACCTTTCTATCTGACACAATCTGTGTAGGGGCGGGTTTCACTATTATCGTTTTTTACCTCACCCAGATATGAATAAACCCGCCCCGACTAAGTTGAGAGAGGTTGATCAAACATGAAAATCTAACCTCTAAAATTATCTGACCTAAAAGCGATGTATCATATCAAATTCAGGTCAAACGTTATCGCAAAAGCATGCAACAGGTTGATTGGCTGATTGTCCTGCTCTACCTGATTGGTTCAATGGGCTTAGGACTTTATCTCTCACGCAAAGCATCAGGGAGTTTGGTCGATTTTTTCGTCTCTGGGCGATCACTTCCTTGGTGGTTAGCGGGTACAAGTATGGCAGCGACAACGTTTTCTATTGATACACCCCTTTATATTGCTGGGGTGGTGGGTAATCGAGGCATTGCCGGAAACTGGGAATGGTGGAGTTTTGGCATCGCCCATCTGGTGATGATTTATATCTTTGCCCGATTGTGGCGACGTTCGGAAATTGTCACCGACGCGGAATTGACTGAACTGCGTTATGGCGGACGAACAGCCGCAATTTTACGGGGAACCAAAGCATTTTTATTTGCCGTACCGATTAACTGTATTGCTATTGGCTACGCTATGCTTGCCATGATTAAAGTGGTGGATGCCTTGGAACTTTGGCAGAGTTTGGGGATTGAACCAGAGGAAAATCTGAAAATTTGGAGTGTGGTTGGTGTTAGCGTTTTAGTTTTAATTTACTCAGGTTTTGCGGGGCTTTGGGGTGTGGTAACTACCGATTTTTTCCAATTCTTTTTAGCACTATTTGGGGCAATTGTTGTCGCGATCGCGGCGGTCAATCATGTCGGTGGAATTCATGTCCTTGTGCCAGAAGTGCAGCAGATGACTGGACATGATATTTTATCTTTTTTTCCAATAACTGATAATTTTCGCTGGAGTGAAACAGCGGGAATTACCGCCAGTACCTTTTTTGCCTATATCTTCCTCCAGTGGTGGACATTTCGTCGGAGTGATGGTGGTGGGGAATTTGTGCAGCGTCTGGCGGCGTCTAAGGATGAAGCGGAAGCCGAGAAAGCCGCGTGGTTATTTAATATTCTCCATTATGTGATCAGAACTTGGCCCTGGATACTCGTGGCGCTGGTGGCGATTGTCGTCTATCCCGATTTATCCGACCGAGAATTGGGGTATCCTAAATTGATGCTGGATTTCCTTCCCCCGGTGATGTTGGGGTTAGTCGTCACATCCCTACTGGCTGCGTTTATGAGTACGGTGTCTACATCGATTAACTGGGGCGCGTCTTATTTAACCAATGACCTGTATCAGCGCTTTATCAGACCGAATGCTCAACAGTCAGAGTTGGTATTAGCGGGGCGGATTGCTTCAGTGGTGGTGACGGCATTAGGGGCGATGGCGGCGTTCTTTTCTCAGGATGTGGCAACCGTTTTTCGGTTAGTGATTGCCATTGGCACCGGTCCTGGCTTAGTCTTAATCTTACGCTGGTTTTGGTGGCGAATTAACGCCATAGCTGAACTGACGGCAATGGTGGGTGGATTTATTGTCGGGTTAACCACCAGTATCGTCCCAATTATCCAGATTGAGGAGTTTGGTTTGCGTCTACTGGTAACGACAATTATTACCAGTGGGTTATGGATTACAGCCATGTTAGTGACGCCGCCAGAATCTGAGGCAACTCTAGATGAATTTTATCGTCGGGTGCGTCCAGCAGGTCCGGGTTGGCAACGTCAACAGGAAAGTACGGGGTTATTACCTGTTCAAAACCTGAGACAGGATATTCAACGGGTATTTGCCGCCATTTTATTGTTGTTTGGTGCTATGTTTGCGATCGGAGGCTTTTTGCTGCTACAACCCCTGACGGGTTGGGTGTTCCTCGTCATCGCTGTGGTGGGGGCAATGTTGCTACGTCAGCTTAATCGGAAAAAAGCTGTACCAATGCCCAGACCGGGATTAGATGATCGGGATTACGATTCTTAGAGTAGAGACAACTTCTAAGCTGTAATGCATTTAAATTGGGTATTAGTAGCGAGCAAGATGCAAAGCCTGCGGCATGGCTTCGCTAAACGCACTACAAGGATTTCGTCATTGTTGACATTAAGGTTTAAATGCCGAACAGCTTAAACTTAACTAATGAGAAGTTGAGGAGCTATAAGTCCCACGCTATACATCTTGGCTTCGCTCATCTCGACTTCGCTCGATGTTGGCGTTGGGATACATGGACTCAGATAAGTCAGAGGATGTCACGTAATTCTAAGATAGATAAGACTATCGTTACTTTTGCTCCCCTTGGATACCCATGTCTATTTTTCGCCAATATATTGCTCCGTTCCTAATCGTCTTAGTCTTTGTCGTCGCGTTACTTGCCGTCAGCGCTCGCATCTTTTTACCCAATGATATGGCAGCGCCTGCACCTATTGAAGATACGAATTCGGTGAGTATGAGGGGATTGGAGACGCTTTGAGTGTTGAGTGTGTAGGGGCGGGTTTAGGGGCTTTCGTCTTGCTGTTCATGATAACTTTTGTTCAAAACCCGCCCTGACTACGTTTCGAGTGTTGACCCTTCATGACCTTCGAGGGCATCGTTTGGCTTCCCTAGCTTCCCCAGCTTCCCGCACCCCAACTTCCTTGCTGCCTCAACCTACTTTGTTAAATGCATACATTGTTAATACCGGGCTATCAGCTACGAGTTGGCTCTCGACTGGAGAAGGCAACCTTGTTGAAGTTTCTCCAACTGAGTTACCAAGAGCTTTTCCCGCAACAGCAAGATTTTTCTCATTTAGACGAGACAGTACGACGGTATTTTTGTCAAGACACACCGTTATGGTGGGTAGACTTAGCCAATCCTGAGGGTGACGCCGCACCATCAAATCAACCTGTCGCTGGTTTATGGCTGGGAAATGCCATTGATCAGGTAAGTGGGGATCGCCATGCCCATGTTTTTTTACTCTACGTGATGCCAGAGCATCGGCGTCGGGGTATTGGTTCAGCGCTGATGTGCCATGCTGAAAACTGGGCTAGAGTTCGGGGCGATCGCCAAATTGGGTTGCAAGTGTTTGAGTCAAATCCATCGGCTGTGCGCCTTTACGATAAGTTAGGGTTCCAAACCCAGTCCCTTTGGATGGTGAAACCGCTGTCTGGATAAGAGTTCTGAGTGTTGACGCTTCACTTTTTCCCAGGGCATACTTTTGAGTGCGAGAATGTTCAAATGGATAAGTTGACAAAGGAAAAATAACAAATAACAAAGGACATAGGACAAATAACCGCTGAATAAGATATTTTTTTAAGTATGTATGATAATAACGAGCTAAGATTAATCGAGGCGGCAGGTGAGCTAGATAGCCCTCTGGATGAAATCGAGCCAATTGATGACCACTCAGAAGAGACTCAACCCGATCCAGAAGCGATGCTGGCTCTGCTAACCGCCCCAGAAACACCCCAACGGATGCTGGCGGCGCGGGCTTTTTGTGAACTTCAAGATGAACGGGCAATTCCCCATCTGATTAATTTGTTAAACGATGTCTGTCCCTTGGTACGGGTTAGTGCAGCGTATGCATTAGGACGTAATCCTGATCCAACAGCCGTCGATCCTTTGATAGAGCAACTGAACCGGGATTGGAATGGGTATGTGCGTAAAGGAGTCGTTTGGGCATTAGGTAATTGCCGCGATCGCAAAGCATTGCCCAGCTTGATTGATGCCTTATGTACAGATATCTCTGCTGTGCGTTTGTGGGCAGCAAGTTCCCTGGCACAGATGGCGAAGTTAGACTATGACGATATCGTTGCCTGTATTCCCCCGTTAATTACTGCCTTAAAGCAAGATCCCATGGCAGCAGTACGCAGTAACTGTGCCTGGTCATTAGGACAGCTTTGTCGAGAACTCCCCTCGAATGCTATCTATGCAGGTGCGGTTGACGGTTTAATTGAAGCCTTTGCCGAAGATGAAGATATGGGCGTGCAGGAAGATGCAAAAGCTGCCCTGTTGAGAGTGGGCGATCCCCGTGCCTTACAGATGATTGAGGAAATTGAGCTAGACGGATTGTTTTAGGAGATTTGTCATTGGTCATTGGTCAGATGATGTCCGGCAAATCACCCCTACTAAAAAAACCTGAAACCTTTGCTGTTACAGCATTGCTATTGTGGGTAATTTATCGGACTTGATATCATTTGTTGATTGTTGATAGTTCATTGTTCATCCTCTTCCCCAGCTCCCCCATCTCCCTCAGCTCCCCCAGCTTCCCCAGCTTCCCCATCTCTCTATTCCCTATTGCCTATCAACAGCTTCTCTCTACAGACTGATGAATCTCTTGTGTTCTTTTCCCAAAATAGAAAGGAGAATAACAACGCAACAATAATCCGAAGTCCTGCATTCTGACAGGTTAATCGGTTTTGAAGTATAGGGAGAAAAAATATGGCTGTAGCACAATCACAATTAAGACATGCAATTGGCGTCTTTCCTAGTCGTCAACAGGCAGAAAATGCGCTCATGGAACTCAGAGATAGAGGATTTGATCTGGATCGAGTTTCCGTGATTGCTAAAGACGCCAGTCTCAATGAGAAAATTGGTGGTACTGATCTCCATAAAAGCGGTGGTAACCAAGCGGGAGAAGGTGCCAAAGCTGGTGCGGCTGCTGGCGGTACGGTAGGCGGTTTCCTGGGCTTAATTGGTGGTCTAGGCGTATTGGCAATTCCTGGAGTCGGTGCAGCTACAGAACTAGGAGTCGTTTTAGCGAATACTCTCTTAGGAGGCGTTATCGGTGGTGCTGGCGGCGGTTTAGTCGGTGCCTTGATTGGTTGGGGAATCCCCGAAGATGCTGCTAAATATTATGACGAACGAGTTTCCGTCGGCGATTATGTGGTGATTGTAGAGGGTACAGAAACCGAGATCCTGAATATGCAACCCATTTTCCAAAATCGAGGAATTCAGGACTGGGCTATCTATAATGCACCTGGCGCCAATACCAATCCTCAAATGGGTAGCAGGGTATAGGTATAAGGATGGACAATGTTCATCCGATAAGATTTAAGAAACGGTGGGGATAAGTCCTCGCCGTTTGTTTTTTGGCTTGATATCCTCCCCAACCTATCTTCCAATGGTCGATTGAGGTTGGGGATTCCCATCATTTCATTACTGATGAGACTTCCTGGTTCATAGTTCTAGGCAACCCATTCACCAAACCCTTATTATGGAAGCATTTGGCGTTAATTGTGTTTCTTCCATCTATAACGGATGCGTAAAGCGGAGCTTGTCTAACGATTTTATGTCTCCACAGACGAATGAAGACTATCTTGCCTTGCTCAGGCAAGGGGTGGAGGTATGGAATGCGTGGAAAGCGCACCACCCAGATATCCGACCCAATCTCAGCTTTGCTACAGGCAAAGGCGTTGCTATCCAAGGGGCGAAACTCAGTGGCGTTGATTTGAGTCGGGCAAATCTAAGTCAGGCAGATTTGAGTAAAGCGGATCTGATTGGCGCAAACCTGAGTGAAGCATATTTGAGTGAGGCATATTTAAGTGAGGCGGATTTGATCGGTGCAAACCTCATGGCAGCCGATCTGAGAAATGCTGACTTAATTAGTGCCAATCTCATTGGTGCGAACCTGAATAACATCTATCTTAGTGGTGCTGATTTGACTAAAGCCAACCTCAGTGGTGCTGATTTAGTGGGAGCAAAACTGATTGGCGCTAAACTGAGTGGAACCAATCTCAGTGGGGCGAATCTCAGTGGGGCGAATCTCAGTGGTGCCCACCTTGTCGGTGCAAACCTCAGGGGGACGAACCTCAAGGGTGCTAATTGTAGTCAAGCCAATCTGCGGAACGTCAACTTACAACGTTGCAAAGCCTTCAACACCAATTTTTACCAAGCCATATTCACCGCCGCCTGTCTGGAAGACTGGCACATCAATAGCGGGACAAATTTAGCCGAGGTGATTTGTGAGTATGTTTACTTACAAACCGATCAACACGAACGCCGTCCCCATCAGGGAACATTTGCCCCGGGAGAATTCACGAGGGTTTTTCAAGTTCCCTTAGAGACGGTTAATTTAATTTTCCGCAATGGTATTGATTGGCAAGCATTCTTTGCCGCCTTTCACGCCTGTCAAGCCCAGGATGGGAGTAACATCCTCACGATTCAATCCTTAGAAAATCACCCTGATGGGGTATTAACCATCCGGATTGCCATTCCTATCGATGCCAATCGGTTGGAGATTGAGCATTTCCTTAATCGTGAGTACGATGCCCAACTTGAGATGATTGATAAAGACTATCGTTATCAGTTACAGGTGAAATATGAGCAAGTGGCTACCTATCGTCAGCAGAGTGCCAACTTAACCGAGGTTCTGCAACGGTTGGCGGAGAAAACCGTGCATCCTGGTGAAACGATTAATGTAGAGGCAAGACGGTTAGTTGAACCCCTCACGCCTTACCCGTCTAATCAGGGTGAGTCCGTGGAAAGTTGCCTGTCTGGGAACTCGGCGATCGCACCCGCTTATACCCTAGAACAAAAGCAACGACTGACTGATACTGCGACCAAAATTCAAAAGTTACTCCAGCAGCTCGATCAAACCTATCCCACGAATACGCCTCTGGAAAAACAACGGGTGGTTATCGAGGTGCTAGAGAGGATTGAGCAGAATCCGATGCTGAAAGCTTCAGTCGTTGAAGGCTTAAAAGGCGTGCAGACTGAGGTATTAAAAGAATTGATTGATCATCCTTTAGTCAATGTACTGCTGGCAGCGTTGGAAGAGTATCAGACAATACATTACAAAAATTAATACAAATGTGAGCATTGTCCCTAAAAATGTAAATTTTTATTGTTTTCATGGGGATGGTTCAGGAATTAACCCTAAACTTTATACAAGATTTACAATAACGCCCAATAAAAGGAGGACTATTTAAAGATTTAATGAAGATATTGATTGGATACTATCCCTGAACAGGTTTGCCCTTAGAATTAAATTATAGCCAGATAAAAACCGACCTGTTTAGACTCAGAATGTGCTGTTGGTCACATAGAGGTCAGCTCACTCACCTTAAAAAATATAGTCAAGTTTAGTATAAACAACGACATATTTTTCTCCGCCTTCCGCTAATTGAGGACTGTCCCCCTATTCACCAACACTATCTCTTGAGTTTTAGTCCTGTAACATTTAACTCAATCTAGTGCAACAACAAAAGGAGAGCATCTCCATGAATACTCAAAAAATTTCCACTTTTTTCCGCCATACTGGTGCAATTGCCTCACTCGTCGCTGCGGCTACAGTAGCTACAGGGTTTATGGCTCCATCTGCTTCAGCTATTTCCTTGGCTCAGTCGATAGGAAAAGATGTAGGAGAAACTGAAATTTTGCTTTATGGCGAGAATGAGCAGCCACTAGGTTGCATAGACCCAACTCAATGTTTAACTAATCTTAACGATTACTGGATAGATCACATAGTCAGCCTAGAAGATGAGACAAGTGGGACTCTTAGCCGCTTGTTTGTAGACAATCTTGCCACTGAAAATTGGTACGGTGAACCCGATAGTCTCCCATTTGTACACTTGAAAGCTGGAGATGCTGGGACAGTTCCAGAAGGCTTTTGGTTCCGTCCATCAGAACGTGAAGTCACAGGACAAGGTGAAGAACAAGGACGGTTAGAAGTCGGAACTTACGAGTTCCATTTTACGAAGGTGATTCCTGAACTGAAAATTGCCTATTTCGATACAGAGTCGAGTGGTACAACAGGAGTTCCTGATTTTGGCGGTGTTCTGGACACTGACGGGGTATTAGATACAGGCTCTAATCCTATTGTTCCAGGTGCAAATGGTAATATCTCTTACCAAATCTGGAAAGACGTAAGCTTTATCACACTAAAATTGGGTCAAGACAGTCCAGTAGACGGTGAAACAGGTGATGGAGTTGACTTTGACCTAGAGAAAGAAGGTATAGACATACCTGAACCGACAACCACTCTTGGCTTAGGTGCGTTAGGGTTGATGGGTGCTTTAGGTTTACGCAAGCGCAACAAGAATTTGTCGTAGTCTCTGAACACTAGGACGAGAGTTCTTAGTAACAATCTACTCTAGGGAAAAGTACTTTTCCTTAGAGTATTGTTTTTTCGTTTTCCTAGTTTGGCTGTCAGTTAGGGCTGGGGCAGTTAAAGCCATGTTCTATTAGCTTTGCGATCGCATCCCTCCCCAAAATCCCCAAACCGTATCTCCTATCGACTTTTACGGGGATTGGCATTTATGATCAATGCAGGATCACAAGCTGGTTTAAACAATGCCGCGATCGCTCCAAGTTCACTCTCACTCCGTTTCCCGCGTTAAATCGTCCCTGTTGCGGAATGGCTTTCCCAGTCAGAAGCTTTTGGCGGAAGCCTTGAGTCTCTCCCAATCCACCGTGAGCAACTTCCTCAACGGCAAACCCGTGGATTATATCAATTTTGTGGAACTGTGCGCCGCATTAGGGCAGGAATGGCGGGATATTGCTGATTTAGAGACGCCTTCTCACGCCGATGAAATACAGGAGATGAGAGCCAAAGTGCTGATGAGTGGATACCCGCCCCATTTTAATCTGACGCAGACAATACAACAGGCAATTTGTCAAGCGGGTCATGACGTGTTTTTGGCGCAGCAGAACACCGCCCTGGATAACTATTTAAAGCTATCCGATTACTTACTGCTGCTATTATCCAAAACCACCGCCGTTAGCGAAATGGTACTCGAACAAGTTCGGCTGGCTAAGGCATTACACCACATCACACCCCAAAAACCCGCCATTTTGCCGATTTTAGTGGACGTTTGTCAGAATGGAAACGGCGCGAGTACCCCCTTACCTTTCGATTTACTCGGCTATCTCCAAGGCACTCAACCCTGGCACTGGCGTTGTCATGATGATCCGACGATTCTCGCCTCAGAAGTTCTCCAGGTTCTCAGCCAAGGGCGCACCGCTTTGCCAACGGATCATCAATTGGCGATTTCTTGGAGTAAACTGACTCCCCAAACCCAGAAAAATACATCACTTTATGCGCCTCTCCCCGTCGCTGCACCGGAATTACCAGAAGGACAAGTCGATCTTGACTCTACCTTTTACATCAATCGCCCGCCCATTGAATCGGTTTGTTATGAAACCATAACTCGACCGGGTTCCTTAATCCGAATCAAAGCGCCGCGACAAATGGGAAAAACCTCGTTAATGGCGCGAATTCTGCGTCATGCTGAACAGCAGGGATCTCAAACTGTGGCATTAAGTTTACAACTGGCAAATCAGCGGATATTGGCAAATTCTAATACATTCTTAGAATGGTTTTGTGCCAGTATCAGTTTAGCTTTGGGGCGACTCGATCCCGAACAACTGGCAAAGTATGCCCAGTTAGCGGATATGATTGGCAGCAATCAAAGCTGTAAAGCCTATTTTGAACAGTATTTACTGCCCCATATTTCTACTTCATTGACATTAGGCTTAGATGAAGTGGATCGCCTCTTTGCCTCTCCGGAAATTGCCGATGACTTTTTCGGGTTATTACGGGCATTGCATGAGGAAGCGAAACGGCGCGAGATTTGGCAAAAATTCCGGTTAGTAGTAGTGCATTCCACGGAAGTCTATGTTCCCTTGGATATGAATAAATCGCCCTTTAATGTAGGATTACCGATTGAATTGCCAGAGTTTAATCAGGAACAGGTGATGGAATTAGCCAGACGCCATGGATTAGAATGGTCGATTGAAACGGTAGATTCTCTCGTTACCTTAGTCGGTGGACATCCTTATTTGGTGAGACTGGCACTTTATCATATTGCCCGTCAGGATATGGCATTAGAGGACATCCAGCAAACCGCGCCCACGGAAGCAGGAATTTATAGTGATCATTTGCGCCGCCATTTGTGGAATTTGCAAACCTATCCGGAATTATTGGACGCCATGAAAGCCATAGTAATGGCATCGACGCCAGTCCGTTTACCCTCGCAACAGGCGTTTAAATTAAACAGTATGGGACTGGTAAAACTCTTTGGTAATGATTGCACACCTAGGTGTCAATTGTATCAACAATATTTTCGCGATCGCTTGGCGTAAGCGTGGGAAAGAGGTGATAATATGTTCCGTTTTCAGTTGATAGTCGTGAAGCGCGTCTGATGAGTAAAGCGCCAGTGCGCCCCCATCCTAGGTTGTAGTGAGGACTTTAGTCCTCCAGTCAGAGGCGCTAAAGTGCCGACTACGAACTGCTAGATATTTTGATTTTGGCTAAAGTGAGAATAGGTCTAAAATTCACCATTCAAGCACTTGACTTCTAATCATACTTATGATGCAGTACAGACGATTTGGACGCACTGAACTACAAATGCCAGTATTCTCCTGTGGCGGAATGCGATACCAATTCAAGTGGAAAGATATGCCCGCCTGGTTAATTCCTAAAGATAATCAAAGCAACTTAGAAGCAACAATTCGTCGCTCGATTGAAGTCGGTATTAATCATATTGAAACAGCACGGGGTTACGGCACGTCAGAAATGCAGTTAGGTAAAATTTTGCCCAAATTCCCCCGTGATCAATTAATTGTCCAGACAAAAGTCAGTCCTAAATCAGATCCCAAAGAATTTCGACGCCAGTTTGAGCAATCGTTGAAATTCCTCAACCTTGACTATGTTGATTTGCTGGGAGTTCATGGGATAAACACGCCGCAATTGCTTCATGATAGCATTCGTCCGGGAGGCTGTATGGATGTGGCGCGTCAGTTGCAAGCCCAAGGCAAAGTGCGGTTTATTGGCTTTTCTACCCACGGTGCTACGGATTTAATTATCAAAACTATTGAGATGGATCAGTTTGATTATGTAAATTTGCACTGGTACTATATTAATCAATTTAATTGGGCGGCAATTGAAGCCGCAATTCGTCACGATATGGGTGTTTTTATTATTAGTCCGTCGGATAAAGGGGGAATGCTGTATAAACCGCCACAGCGATTAGTTGAACTTTGTAAACCCTTGAGTCCAATGGTATTTAATAACTTGTTTTGCCTGTCTCATCCCCAGGTGCATACCTTGAGTTTAGGTGCATCTCGCCCTAGCGATTTTGATGAACATTTGAAAGCCGTTGAATTATTGGATCAGGTTGATGAAATATTACCCCCGATTGTGGCACGATTAGAAGCCGCCGCGATCGCACGCCTGGGAGAAGACTGGTTCAAAACCTGGCACATCGGTTTACCCAGCCATGAGGAAACCCCTGGGGGTGTGAATATCCCGGTAATTTTATGGCTGAGAAATTTAGCGATCGCCTATGATATGGTTGAATATGCTAAAATGCGTTACAACCTCTTAACCAATGCGGGACACTGGTTTCCAGGTGCTAAAGCTAATCAAATCAGAAAAATCAATCTTCAGGCATGTTTACACCGGAGTCCCCATGCTGATACAATTCCTATTTTACTGGAAGATGCGGATCAGCGCTTAGGGGGTGCAACCGTTAAACGCTTATCCCAACAATAAATCGATAGCGATTCGACTTGAGTCGTAAAAATTTTAGTGAGTAAAAGGAACGCTTAACTGAAAACAGAAGATTCCAGAACTCATTGATAATTGCTACATCAGTTTGTTTCGCCCCTCATTCACGCTTAACTGTTATCCCTATAACCTGTTCTCAAACCACCTTTCTGGTAGCATTTAGGTAAAGAGCAGCAGGTGGTAAATTGGAGGTGAAAAATGTGCAACAAAATCTCTGTCAAGAATCAACCAGTCGTAAAGCCTTACAAACTGCCCTTATAGAAGATAGGTTTTGCTTATACTTTCAACCGATTTTCCCTCTTCTTCAGGGAGACAAGGGTCATGTTCACAAGGAAATTTTAATCCGAATGGTGGGACAAGATGGTAGAATTATCTCACCCAATTACTTTCTTCCCTGTGCCGAAGAATCAGGATTAATGCCATCCATTGATCGTTGGGTGTTGGAATCCTTTTTTAATGGCATTTACCACCCTAGTAAATGTATGGGTTGTTGGGCAAGGGATTATTATTGTGGGTGTATTATTGCGTTTAACCTGTCCGGTTCCAGCGTCAATGATGACGGCTTTCTCGATTTTCTGGAAAACGCCGTGATTAATCATCCGGTTCCTCCCAGTAGTTTAGTCTTCGAGATTACTGAAACGGTAGCCTTAATCAATCTAGACAGAACCCGGCAATTTATCCAGCGTTTGCAAAACCTGGGTTGTCAGTTTGCTTTGGATGATTTTGGTACAGGCATGTCCAGTTTAGCCTATCTGAAGGAATTACCGTTAGATTTTGTCAAAATTGATGGCATGTTTGTGCGGGATGTCGTGCATAATCCTATCTCTGAAGCGATTGTCTCGGCGATTGTACAAATGGCTAAGGCGAAGCAAATCAAGACGATTGCTGAATATGTGGAGAATGTGGCAATTCTGGAACAATTGCAGGCGTTAGGTGTGGATTATGCCCAAGGGTTTTACTTAGGGAAGCCTACCCCGATTCTTAAGCGAACACCTATTTTTTAATTTGCTGGAAATAAGGCAGAGGGCAGAAGGGAAAGAGTAACACTGTAGGGGCGGGTTTAGCCACTGTAGGGGCGGGTTTAGCCACTAAAGCAAGCTTGTTAAGCTGTCATGCATTTAAATTGGGTATTAGTAGCGAGCAAGATGCAAAGCCTGCGGCATGGCTTCGCTAAACGCACTACAAGGCTTTCGCCGTTATTGATATTAAGGTTTAAATGCCGAACAGCTTACCAACAACTGAACAACAAAACCCGCCCTTGCTTGTTACCAATAACGGAGAAACTCAACTCACCCTCATTCATAAGTCATAAAATAGAAGAACTTTTATTGTCCTGTTCTCTGTTCCCTGTTTCCGGTTCCGAACTTTCGTCCTGAAGTTGACGCAGTAACTTATAGCAATTAGATAACATCGCTTCTACATTCGGCGGCAAAAAAGTGAAGTGAATATAAAACGAATGCTCATCGCTGGGCTGATCTAACACTTTGGCATAAATATCTTCACTTACTGAGATTAACCGATCATCAACCTGTAAATTTATTTTTATATTTGTCAAAGGAGTCATGACTTGTTCTGAGCGGATTTCGCCACCTTTGGCAGACAGTTTTACTAAACTCCCCCGAAAAAACAGATCACTGACATGCTTACCTTCCAAAAAAGTGTAATGTAAACGAATAGGCTCAACCAACGGCAGAAAATGCTCGTCAGGTTTAGCTAAAAACAAGTAGTAAGGTTTGCCAATTCCTCCCACTTGATAAATGGGAATAGGTTCGGGTAATCCTTTAGGTTGAACCCGTATCTTGCCATCAATTCTCACCCAAGTTCCCGCAGCATTTAGAGTAGACTGAGAGATAAAAATTTGACTGTCTGTCGTATAGGATTCGATGCGATAGGCTAAATTAACCTGAGAACCCACTACTCCATATTTTGTTCGTTTCGATGACCCAATATTTCCGACTACAACATCTCCCGTATTAATCCCAATGCCCATAGTCAACGGAGGTAAACCCAGATGTTTCATGCGTTCATTGACCGATGTCATCGCCAACTGCATCGCCACGGCACAAGCGATCGCACGTTGGGCGTCATCTTCACGAAGCGTCGGCGCACCAAACAAAACCAAAATTCCATCCCCAAGAAATTCATCAATTGTTCCTTGGTATTGAGTAATCACATCCGTCATCGTGCCAAAATAAAAGTTGAGAATATTCACCACTTCTTCTGGCATTAAACGTTCAGTCAGGGCAGTAAACCCTCTTAAATCTGACGTTAAGATAGTAATCGTGCGCCGTTCACCACCTAATTTAGCCCCTTCAGGATTTTCTAAAACATTCGCCACAACTTCATTGGTGAGATAACGTCCAAAGGTTTCGCGGATTTTACTCCCTTGATGGGCAAGATAACTGGTAATCGCCACCACTGAACCCGATAAAGCCAAAAGAGGCGGAACGACAGGAATCCACCACCCAATTAAAAACGCCCCATAAGTACTAGCCAACAGGACACCCCCTGCCAGGATCAGCCTCAAAAATCGTTGCACAGATACCCGTCGCCTTTTCTTCTGATAGCGTCCCTGCCAGGTTACAATAGCGCCTACAGTAGACCAGAAAAAAATCCAAAGGCTTTCTTGCCGTTGAGACCAAGTTTGAATGAGGGGACGTCCTTCTAAAGCCGCACTAAGGATTTGACTGGTAATATTAGCATGTAATTCCACCCCAGACATGCGTTCGGGCAAAGCAAACCAACTACTACTGTAGGGTGTAAAAATCCAGTCTTGGAAACTCTCCCCGACAAAGCCGATCAGAATAATGCGATCGCGTCCCCAATCTGGAGGGATACGATCCTCTAGAAGATCATGCAATGAGATCGTTTCAAAATGTTCCTTGCTCCCTCGATAATTTAATAAGATTTGGTAGCCACCAGCATCGGTGCGGACATAACCCCCATCATTTTTTTGGAAGCGAGAAAACGTGCTTTTTCCCAACCGCCAGGTATTGGGTTCCCCTGGTATTGGTTTGGGGCTAATTCCTTGAGCATCAAGATAGAGAAGTGCTAGATAAAATCCGAAACTGGGAATAACATCTCCATTGGTATCTTCAACTTGTAAGAGTGCCCGTCGGACTTTAGTATCAGCATCAAAGATGACATCATTAGCGCCCACTTGTCCTTTGGCTTTCAAGGCTGGGGGGGCGGCGACAGCATCCTGGCGCTTATCGCCAACCACTTTCTCAATCCCCACCAGATTGGGGGTTGTTTCAAAGACTTGGACTAATTCCTGATGTCCCGGTTGTACGGGTAAATCCCGATAAACATCCAGACCAATGGCTTTAGGGTTATGGGTTTTGAGTTTAGCAATAGCTTGGGCATAAATCTGATCGGGAAGAATAGATCGAGAAAGTTGCCCAATTTTTTTCACATCCGCCTCATCAATCCCCACGATTCCAATTCGCTGATCCAAGGGTTCAGAGGGACGCCAACGCATATATTGGTCATAAGCTGTCCATTCCCAAGTTTGCAGCATCCCAGTCCACCGCAGGAGAATGATTAAACCCGTAACTGTTGGGGTAACTATCCAAACGCCGCGCCATTGCCAAAGCCACCGCTTACAGGATTTGTACATCTGAGTTTTGAGTTTTGAGTGTGTAATGTTCCAGATGTGCCATGACGTCTCTGTAGGGGCGGGTTTCACCATTATCGTTTGTTGTCACTCTGATGTGACTAAACCCACCCCGACTAAGTTTGAGAGATTTAATCGTTTAGTTCTCTCATCGCCTCAGCATCTTGAGTCTCCTCAGCATCTTGAGTCTCAACCGAACAGGAGTGAACCCAACAGTTAACTGGAATATTATCCAACTCAACCGACGTTAACAATTCTTTCATCTCATCTGCGATCGCGGAGTCATTGGGAAATTGCTGATAGAGTCGAGCTAAAATCATCAGCGTTTCTGCCCAAATCCTTTCTTGAGCATAGTTAGATCCTTCGTCTTGGAGACGTTTTTTGATCCCTTCGGGTTCATAAACGAGTTGATCAAGAAGAGTGTTCAGTTCTTCGGGTGGGGCGATTCCCGTCTGAATGGGTTGACGCTGAATCCAGCCTCGAACAAAATAATCCTGACTGCGATCATCGGGATTACACACCAAGGCAAATGTCCAAAGATACCGTTTTTCCGTTGTCAGAGATATGTGATCAGGAAGCTTGAGTTCTACGATACCAGCTCTATGGGTTAGGGGTATCCTCGTATAATAAATTTCCTGGTTTTGCTCGTCCAAAAGTAGAAAATCGGCTGACTGGGCTGTCGTAGGGGGAACATACCAAAATAATTTAGGGTTGGGGGATATGGTGGTAATTAGATTATTCGTTGGCGTTAGCGCCGTTAATCTTGTATTTCCGGTAACACAAGGTATATTCGGTATACCTCTTTGTCCTCCCCCGCCAGTCCTCTCAGGGGCACCAATATCTTCTCCTTCAGGAAACTCTAAACTAATATCGAACGACTGTGCTTTGAGTTGAGGTGCGGTGAAAGCCAACGCTAACCCGACCGTTAGCGTCATCCCACCGAGGTAGGTAAAATGTTTGAGACCACCCATGCTTTAATGTTCTCCTAATCTAATCCTGGGATCTATTGCCACAGTCACTTTCAACATGATTCGCGGGAGTCCAACGTTAGACTCAATGAGGTAGACAATGCTTACGTTGGAAGCTGACTTGTCCAAGTCCTCGGTTTAACGGAGTAACCGAGGGTCATTGACTCCAATGCATGACAGCTACCGCCACCGCAAGTTCCTGTCATCAGTTTTGACAGGTCAGCAAAAGCCTGTGATTCAACTTGAGTTTTACCCACCCCGGGCAAGACTGTTTCAATGTACCTGCCTGTCTATATTTTATTTTGTGGCGGAAGTTTGAGGGAAGCGAAAAAAGCCAGACTGACACCGTATTATCGTGAATCCGGGTTCACTAAGTAGGTTGGTGGAAATAACCTCAACTATATTTTGCTATTAGACCAAAGACTAATGACTAACCCCTAATGACATGTTAGCTTGAACCTAGCTAGCCTATTGTGTGTCTCCCATGAAACTTGCGATCGCACAACTCAATCCCACGATTGGCGACTTAACCAGCAATGCCCAAAAAATCCTTGATGCGGCAAATCAAGCAGCGCGTCAGGGTGTCCGCCTCTTATTGACGCCAGAACTCTCCCTCTGTGGGTATCCGCCGCGAGATTTACTCTTAAATCCCAGTTTTATGGAGTCCATGGCAGACTGTCTGGACAACTTAGCCGAACAGTCACCCTCAAGCCTAGCAGTTTTAGTGGGAACAGTGACAGCGAATTCCAAAGCGGAGAGTTCGGGAGGTAAACCGTTATTTAATAGTATTGCCCTGTTGGAGGGTGGTAAGGTGCAGCAGGTGTTTCATAAGCGCTTGTTGCCCACCTATGATGTCTTTGATGAGAACCGTTATTTTGAAGCTGGAGTCCAGAGTAATTCCTTTACCTTAGAGGCAGAGTCAGCTACCCCGATTAAAATTGGTGTGACAATTTGCGAGGATCTCTGGAACGATGAGGAGTTTTGGGGAAAGCGCACGTATCAGTTCAATCCGATTACCGACTTAATCCAGCAGAATGTTGATTTGATCGTCAATCTCTCCGCCTCGCCCTATAGTGTGGGCAAGCAGCAACTGCGGGAAGCTATGTTGCAACATAGTGCTAAACGTTACCAGCAACCGATTCTCTACGCCAATCAGGTGGGGGGAAATGACGACTTAATCTTTGATGGGAGTAGTGTAGGATTTAACCGCGTCGGGGAAATGGTTTGTCGCGCCCCAGCGTTTGCCACCGAGGTTTTGCTGGTAGACTTTGATCCAGTCCAAGGAGATTTACTCAAGAGTGCGATCGCACCCGCCCCCGAAAGTACTAATGCTCAAATTTGGTCTGCTTTAGTTCTAGGAATCCAAGACTATGCCCGCAAATGTGGCTTTAAACGAGTGGTGATTGGGTTGAGTGGGGGAATTGATTCATCCCTGGTTGCTGCCCTTGCCACGGAAGCCTTAGGCAGGGAAAATGTACTCGGTGTGCTTATGCCATCTCCCCATACCTCTGAACACTCGATTAATGATGCCCTCGCCTTAGCCAAAAACTTAGAGATTAAAACCCATACCTTGCCCATTGGCGAGTTGATGCAGGGGTATGACCAAACCTTAGAACCCCTATTTGCCGGAACGGAATTTGGCACAGCCGAGGAGAATATTCAAGCCCGGATTCGGGGAAACTTGTTAATGGCGATCGCGAATAAGTTTGACTATCTGCTGATCTCGACGGGGAATAAGTCAGAGATGGCGGTAGGGTACTGTACTCTCTATGGGGACATGAACGGTGGATTAGCCGCGATCGCAGATGTTCCCAAAACCCGTGTGTATTCCCTGTGTCAATGGCTGAATTCCACTAAAGCGAAAGAACAGGAAAGCCAAGTCACCCCCGAACAATTATCAGATATCCAAGCGGAAATTATACCCGCGAATGTCTTAGCCAAACCTCCCAGCGCTGAACTCAAACCGGATCAAACTGACCAAGACTCGTTACCGTCTTATGACATCTTGGATGATATCTTACAACGTCTGATTCATGACCATCAATCTGCCCCCCAAATCATCGACGCCGGACATGATCCAGAAATTGTCCATAAAGTGATGCGAATGGTAGCGCGGGCAGAATTTAAGCGCCGCCAAGCACCACCCGGATTAAAGATTACGGATCGGGCGTTTGGCACAGGTTGGCGGATGCCCATCGCCAGCCGTTGGGTTGCGTTTAAGGAATGTATTTAAATTTAATGTTTGGAGTAGGGGTTTGGTCACCAAACCCTTACTAAGTAGGTCGGTGGAAATAAAGCGAACTATGTTAAGTTCTGTGAATGTTCCTCAAACCCTTACTGTTCCCTGTTCCCTGTTCCCTAATCTCAACCGTTAACTTTAATTGTCCCCACCTACTTATTAAATTTTATTGAGGATTATGTACGTTTCATTCAAGAATCCATGAGAAACAGGTGAAGATCAAAGGGAATACAGAATTATCCCATTCCCCATTCTCCCGTTTCCCATGAAGATTTTGATAGTCGATGATGATCCAGCGACAGCTTCACCCCTAATTGAAGCCCTCACCAGTCATCACTACACCGTTGAAGCCGCAACTAACCCTGAAAATGGATTAGAACTCGCTCAAACCTCTCACTATGACTTAGCTGTCTTGGATGTTACCCCCCAAAACCTAGATGGTATTCATCTGTGTCAAAAACTGCGCCATCAAGATGCTCAAATGCCGATTCTCCTCCTCAGCGCCAAAGGAAGTAGCGCCGATCGCATTCGTGGATTAGAAGCAGGTGCGGATGATTATGTGATTAAACCCTATGATCTGTGCGAATTGATGGCGCGAATTCGAGCATTATTGCGGCGGCGTAACTCCACGGTATCCAAGGTGTTGACTTGGGAGAAGCTGCGGCTAGAACCGGATACAGGTGAAGTAACCTATAAAGGCGAATCATTACACCTAACGCCCAAAGAATACGGATTGCTAGAACTATTCCTGCGTCATCCTCGACGTATTTTTAGCCGTAGTGCGATCCTTGATCACATTTGGTCGAGTGATGAATTTCCCGGTGAGGAAGCCGTAACCACCCAAATTAAAGGGTTGCGACAAAAGCTAAAAGCGGCTGGGATCAAAATTAATTTAATTGAGACAGTATACGGCTTAGGGTATCGCCTCAAAGATGCACCCATTCAGGAACAAGAGAACAAACAAGTCAGGGAAAAAGTAGCAGATGGCACGTCTGAAGCGAAACTTATGGCGGCGGTTGCCAAAATTTGGCAAACGTTCAAAGAAAGCCTCCCGGAAAAAATAGACGTATTTAGGCAAGTGAGTGTAACGTTGGCGACAGGAAGCCTAAATCAACAACTTTGTGAGAACGCCAAAATGGAAGCCCACCGATTAGTGGGTTCATTAGGATCGTTTGGTTGTGCAGAGGGGTCTAAAATCGCCCGCGAAATTGAACAGCTTCTGCAGACTCCAACCCCAGCAACGCCCCAAAACGCCCATAAGCTAAAGCATTTAATCGACTCCCTGCAACAGGCGATCGCCACCAAATCCACCCTTGATCAGGTTACGCCCCCCGCCAGTGATCTGCCCTCGGCTTCTACTTCCCCAGCCCGACTATTAATCATTGATGATGATCAGATCCTCAGCCAACATATCGAAATTGAAGCAAAAGCCTGGGGATTACAGGTAGATAGCGCCCCCCATCTCCAAGCCGCCAAACGAGCGATCGCGCTACATCCTCCCAATGTAATTTTGTTGGATCTCACCTTTGCTGACACCCAAGAAAATGGCTTTGAACTCTTAGCAGAACTTGCTAACCAACACTCCAACATTCCCGTTTTAATCTTTTCCAGTCAAAATCATTTAAGCAGTCGAGTCAAAGCCGCCCGTTTAGGCGCTGCTACCTTTTTACAGAAACCCATGACTCCCCCAGAAATTTTGCAAGCGGTGACTCAAGCGATTAATCAGCAGAAATCGGGAGAATCTAACGTCTTAGTTGTGGATGATGACCCACAAATCCTCGCCCTGCTGCGCCATTTACTACAACCTTGGGGACTAAACGTCACCACGTTGGCACATCCCCAACGCTTCTGGGATGTCCTAGAAGCTGTATCTCCTGACTTACTAATTTTAGACGTAGAAATGCCGGAATATAGTGGCATTGAGTTATGTCAAGTTGTCCGTCATGACTTACGCTGGAGTAAGTTGCCCGTGTTATTTCTCTCCGCCCATACCGAAGTACAAACAGTGCAGCAAGTTTTTACCGTTGGTGCAGATGACTATATAAAAAAACCCATTGTGGAAGCTGAACTGATTACCCGTGTACTAAATCGGCTAGAACGTCGATCCAGTAATAACAGTTAGTGGAATCCTGCAAGGGATAGGGAGATGGGGGAGATGGGGGAGATGGGGAAGATGAGGGAGATGGGAGACAAAATTTCTATAGCCTATTATCCTGTTCCCTATTCCCTGTTCCCTGTTCCCTAACAAATGACGAATGACGAATGACATCAGACAAATGACTAAGCCAAACGTTGTCCGATCGCTTTGAGAGCAAACTGCGGTAACGCCATCATCCGCCGCCAGCGCCAAGGTTCTTGATAGAGTCGATACAGCCATTCCAAATGATTATTCCGCAACCAGACAGGCGCACGGGATTTAACCCCAGCCCAGATATCAAAGCTACCGCCAACACCAATCCAAATCGCTTGAGGACACAAATGCCGATTTTGGGCAATCCACAACTCTTGACGGGGAACCCCTAAACCGACAAAAATTAATGGCGGTTGTTCTTTTTCCAACCTGACTTTGAGTTGCTCTTCGGCGTCTGGGGACAGATAGCCATCTTCAATTCCTGCGATCGCCAGTTTCGGGTATTGTTCTTGCCATATCTTCGCTGCTGTTTGGGCAATACCCGGTTTACCTCCATAGAAAAAAACTGGATAAGACTCACCTAATTCTCCCGCCTGTCGCAGTAACGATTCTGCCAACTCAATTCCCGGACAACGCTGCTGTCGAATACCGTGGAGGAGTAAGTAAAGGATGACACCTGCACCATCCGGGACAACTAATTCCGCTTGTCGGATTGAACTTGCCAAAGTTGGATTACACTCCGCCTGCATCACCATTTCTGCATTCAACGTCACCACATGACACCCCAGGTTTTGCTGAAGGCGATTACCCAGCCAGCGATCGTACTCTTGGAGTCGGTGAACAGGTAGTCCCATGACAGGGAACGGCTTCGGGGTCTCACACATAATCAGATTGTTGCTTATCCTCCGATCAAACTAACACTTAGCAGACTATCTGATCCGGACGTTAAAGGCTAGCCTCTAGTTGAGATGGATCAAATTGCTGCGAACAATGAGAAGAGACGCGATACTTCGCGCCTCTGAAATCTATCTCTACTGGAATTTGCTGACTAGATGCTTTTGACCCAGCGATCTGGGTACAAGCCAAGCAGTGCGAAGGGGCGTTCCCATTACCCTTAAGTCCACTTGTCTGTTACTTCTGTTATAAGAGAAAATCTGTAAAGATAGTAACAAGTTGAGTCGATCCATTGTAAAGCTTTCAACAAGATTGTCATTGGTCATCGGTATGCCCTGCCTCATTCTCATACTCAATCAGGATTGACTACCCCTTTGATGGGTGGGACAAGGCAGATGGCAGATGGTTTCAGACAACAAACAGACTTCAAAGGAGTAAGGCAAAATAATTAATCGCGTAATGTAGAGTTTGATCGACTTCCACCATTACCCATAACGGAACCTGGGGAACCTCAGTTTTCCAGTCCCAATTATAAGTACGAACCCACAAACTGGATATATTGAAAAAATCAATAATAATATGAGTGCCACAAATAATAATCAGGGATTCTAACTTGTTGGTTAACAGACAGAAGGGCAACGTGTAGACTAATCCATGCAAAACAGCCACTTGCCAATCCTTCTTCTTGCGTAATGCCAAAAAAGAATTTTGCAGTAAAAAGTCTCCCGTGCGATGGGCAATAAATTGCAAACCGAAATCAATCATGGCTGATGGCGTTCTCCAAGACAGGCGGGTTAGTCGTCGTAGATGTTACTTTATGATTACAGTGGCGTTGCTGTGAAAACTACGGGAAAAATACTGAGATTTGCAGCCATTCAACTCCAGCCTCCGGGTTTCTACGGAGGTGCGAGGCGATTGACATTCCTAGAAACCGGGTTTCTTTGGGTGAAAGGTTGATATTGCGTTGTCATCCTCACAAGAAACCCGGTTTCTTGACCGATATCCCCTTGTGTGTCTTGTGTGTGTAGATTCAGCAGTTTTCTGGATGCGATCGCGCTACGAATGTTAAATTAGGGCTGTTCCCGTTTATCCTTAAACCCAGACATGCTCAAACCTGAACTCCTCGCCCCAGCGAAGAATCTGGAACGGTTAAAAGTCGCCATTGCTTATGGTGCAGATGCGGTGTATCTAGGGGGACAAAATTATGGATTGCGGGCGCGTGCGGATAATTTTACGGATTCTGAGTTAGCCCACGGAGTCGAATATGCCCATCACCATGATGCCAAAATTTATGTCACGCTGAATGCTTTTCTCCACGATGCAGACTTTCAGGGACTCCCTGACTATTGCCAGTTTCTGGAATCTATTGGCGTTGATGGGGTGATTGTCTCTGATTTAGGAGTTATCCGAGTTATTAAAAGGAGTTCAACTCTACCGATTCACCTTTCCACTCAAGCCTCTTGTCTCAATTCCTATAGCGCCCGTTTGTGGAAAGAAATGGGAGTAAAACGCTTAATTGTTGGTCGAGAACTCAGTATTGCTGAAGCGGGTTTAATTGGAGAAGAATCCGGTATTGACGTGGAGATGTTTACCCATGGTGCAATGTGTATGGCGTATTCGGGTCATTGCACCATTTCTAATTTTACCGCAGGTCGCGATTCTAATCGGGGCGGATGTATTCAATCCTGTCGATTACCCTATCACTTACAACATCAGGATAAGCAACCGGATGATTTAGTTAGCTTCATGTCGTCCAGAGATTTGTGGGGAATTTATCAGATTGGTGAGTTCTTCAACCATAATATTTGCTCATTAAAAATCGAAGGGCGGATGAAATCATCATTCTATGTCGCCCTCACCTGCAAGGTTTATCGCCAATTAATTGATGCTTATGCTGCTGGGAGATTAGATGAACAGCTACTCAGCCAAGCCTCAGCCGAACTACAATCGATTCCTAACCGAGACTATTTTTCCGGTTCCTTAGACACACCAGCCGATAAGGATTCAGTCTTTGGACAGTTATCGGGAATTAATACAGGAACTCACCAATATTTCGGCATGGTTATGGATACGACGTCCCAAGAGATTATTTTACGGTTACTTGAACCGTTAGCTGTCGGTGATAAAATTGAAATTATCCCGTTTCAAGGAAAACCGATATGCTGGAATGTTAATCAGATTTTTTCGATGACAGGTGAACGGTTAGAGTCGATGCGAAAGGACAGTATTGTGCGCTTACCCAAACCGGATGACTCCATGCGATCGCACAATATCACCAAATTAAATGTCGTTCGATTCACCCGTTCCCCTGTAACCGTTGCTAGTGAAGTCTGAATTATGAATTCCCTGTTTCCTGTTTCCTGTTCCCTGTTCCCTGACAAATGACAAATGCAATTTAATACCTTTGTTTCCTCAATTGAAGATTTAGAACGCTGTGTTAATGCGCCCCATTTACATGAAGTATTATTAGAACCAATAGTCTTAGCACGACAGGGACAATTATCAAAGGCGAAGGTACATGATTTAGCCAAACACACTTGGCAAAACGAACTGCGCCCGGTACTCGTCTGGGATGTATTAATGCCAGAACGAGTCATGAAAACCATTTGTGATCAGCTAAAGGCTTGGCAACTCAATCTCTTTGGTGCCATTCGTGTGTGTGATCCGGGCGCTGCTTATTGGCTTAAAACCCATTATCCTCAGATACCTATCCAGTTAATTGTTGAGACAGGAAATCACAATCTGGAGGCGTTGCAGGGATGGTGCGAGATTTTTTCGGAATCCTTGGAACGGTTAGTATTATCGATTGAACTACCGGAAGAAAAGCTAATTGAATACTGCCAAACCTTATCGGTTCCCTGTGAACTGCTGGGTGTGGGACCCATTCTCTTATTTTACTCGCCGCGATCGCTCTTAGTAAACCCGTTGCTGGAAAGCCAGAATAAAGAAACAACAGAAGACATTGATTCGCTATACCGATTCAACCCAAACTCCCCTCTCTACTTAGAAGCGACGGCGGCTTTTGCTGATAATCCTAATCGCCATTTCCCAACATTAGAAACTGCCCATGGCACATTTATGTTCTTAGACAAAGATCAGTTTATTCTGGATCGGTTAGATGGGTTACGTGATGCGGGTTTACATACAGTACGTCTGGACTTACGGCATCTGAGTCAGGAGGACAATGTTGCTATTGATTTTGATAAAATTTGTCGCCAGGTGTTAGAAAATCCGGCAAAATTACGGGGAAACTGGTTCCGGGAAACACGCGCTCCTTTTTTCAAAGCGAACCGCACCACAGCATTATTTCCCCGGATGAAATCAAAACTATCTGAATACCGGAATGATGCCTGTTTAGCGGAAGTTCTGGCTGGCGAAAGTGGTAAATATGTAGTTTTTTACACCTGGCGTTCCTTTGATAGTTCACAGATTCAAGGTATGGTTTTACCAACGGGTGAAGAGATTGTTCCCCAAGACGTTATTTTTCGCACCATAAACGGCGAACCTGTTGATACCTTTGAACCAGAACAACTTTTAGTGACTGATTGGATTAAAAAAGCTGTTCCGGGAGCATTACTTCTGGGTAAAATGTCTTGATTAATTCAGACATGTAGGGACGGGTTTGATCGATATAGCAGTCCTAAAAAACGCACTTTTATCATTAATTGTCCAAATTTCTCAATCGTTTAGCTAAATCCACAGGTGCCATAAAAATATAGGCTTTTCCCTGCTTTCTCTGTTCCAGTAAGCCCGTTTCAGCTAATGTGAGCAAATCTACTCTTGCGGTTTGATAAACAACTGCATGTCTACCTTGATGCTCAGATACTGTATATTTGTATCCTGGGTGCTTCAAAGCGTGAGCTAATAATGCCTGTTGGCGGTGATTCAGCCTATTGAATTGATTCAATAACGCTGTTGTTTCCTCAACTTCTCGACTTTTCTGAGTAATGTAGTTATGTAACTCCTGTAATGCTCGACGAATAACCTTTGTTTGATGAATCAAAAAGTAGGTTAAATCATTATTGTCTGTTTCCGTGTATAGAAAAGAACGATAATACTGTATTGGTGCTTTGAGAATAATCTGTGAAATCGAGATGAACTCAAATAACCAATAGTCGCTTCTCAAGATTTTCCAATAAAATAATGCTCTTGCTGTTCTGCCATTTCCATCAATGAAAGGATGCTCATAAGCAAGCCAAAAATGCAATAAAATTGCCCGAATAATAGGATGGATAAAGGTATCAGGAGTTTCACTATTGGCAAAGCAACACATTGCGGCGAGACGCTCAGGCAGTTGAGCGGATGGAGGAGGAATATAAAAAATATTACCCTCGTCATCGGAAATTTCTATCGGTTCGTCTTGCCTACGTAATCGTCCTGTAGCATCTGGATTATCGAGAGCATCTTGGCTAATAATCCTGTGAATATCCAGCACAATTTCTGGCGTAAGTGGTGTCTCTTTGAGTTCCCGAATGTGCTGCATTGTCCGGTAGTTGTTGAGGATCATCTGTTCACTCCGGTTGCGGGGTTGACGACCACTACTTAACATGGCTTTGGCAACTTCTCGTGTTGTTACTGCACCTTCTAGTTGACTGGAGGTAATTGCCTCCTCTATTAAAGAGCGTACTAGATAGCGATCACGGGTTTGCGGATTAGTAATGGGATGCTGTATCCCAATTAATGTTCCTGCCCCTCGGTCAATTTGATGCAACTGCTCAGCGACAAAATCAGGAACACAGAATCGAAATAAATTCCCATGAGTATCGACAAGGGGTATATCTTGATAGGATGCCTTTCGCTGCAACTTAATTGCCAGCCACCATTCTTCCGTGGATAATCCCTCTGGGGGTTGCCGATAACGGATTTCATCCCAGTGTAGGTAGTCCAGACGTTTTGGCGAGGTATCATATAGGACTAAGATATCCGCCAAACGACCAGAGGCTGAGACTTCAGCCAACAACTGCGGCAAAGGCTTGGGCAACCGAGGCATTTTCATCTGAACGCCGTTTGTACTCTATCTACTAAAAATATACTAATTTCTACTAAATTAGTAGGTTAGGGGGAAGCTGTTCATGATCAACCACAGAGAATGTCTAATCCATACTTTCGCTTCAAGCAATTCACCGTCTTTCACGATCGCTGTGCAATGAAGGTCGGCACAGATGGTACACTGTTAGGGGCATGGACGGATATAACGGGCGTAAAAAGCATTCTGGATATCGGCACAGGGACGGGTTTGGTGGCGCTGATGTTGGCACAGCGATCGCAGGCGCACATCGACGCCGTGGAAATTGACGCAGAGGCTGGCATTCAGGCGCGGGAGAATGTGGCGAAATCACCATGGCGCGATCGCATTCAGGTGTACCTGAGTTCTGTGCAAGATTATGCCACGACTTGCTCAAAGCGCTATGATCTGATTGTGTCTAATCCTCCCTTTTTTGACAATGCCAGTAAAGCGTCACACAAGGCGAGAACCGTAGCACGACATAGTGATTCTTTGAAGCAATTGGATCTATTACAAGTGGCGGAACAGCTTTTGGGAGAGAATGGCATGCTAGCTGTAATTTACCCCACTGAGGCAGCCCAAATCTTCCAAGACAAAGCCGAAGCCTTTGGTTTTTTTTGCCACAGGAAACTCTCGGTTAAACCAACTTTAGCTAGTCCAGCTAAACGGATTGTACTGGAATTTGGGAAACATCAGTTATCCTCTCAGGAAAACATTCTCACGATAGAAGCTACTAGACGGGTTTATACTCCTGAATTTATTAGCTTGATTAAAGACTTTTACTTGAAATATTAATTAAACTGTTTATATTTATAAGAATAGGTTAAGTAGGTTGGTGGAAATAAACTTAACTAGATTAAGTCATGTAAACAAGCCTCAAACCCCTACTGTTCCCTGTTCCCTGTTCCCTGTTTCCTAATCTCAACCGTTAACTTTAATTGTGTCCACCCACTTAATTGTTATAACTCTAGATATGAGCCGGGTGCATGTCAACTGTATAGGTTGGGTTGAGGAACGCAACCCAATGTCATTGCTTCCAAATTTTGGATCGTGAAACTCGTTACCGAGAATCAGTCTAACTTTAGGCTGATGAGAATCCTGCCAATCATAATCAAACTAGAGATATGTGGAATAATCAAAATCCCCCAGAATTCGAGCATGACGGCTTTCCCAATCCCCAACGAGATGGGGCAGATGAGACATCTCCAGACACTGAACAGGAAAGCCTTGACCCTAATCTATCGCCAGAGCATATAAAAGCGACAAAAAAATCTCTGAAGCGCATCTATATTATGCTTCTGATTATGGGTTTACTTTTAGGAGGATTGGTATCTGTAGGGGTTGTCATCGCCCTCGATCGCATGGGATTGACAGACGCTCCAGCAGATGTAGAAGAGACTGAAATGCCTTATTAAGCCGAATGGCGCTGAAAAGCGTGCATTTTGGGGTCGCCGAAACCTATGATATACCGTAGGGTGGGTATTGCCTACCAACAAAAGTTACGCATTGCTGCGAAATTGGATCTACAAACTTACCCCAACTTGGTTAGCTGAATCGCAGTTTAGATGGTTGTTTGATTACCAACCGGAATGTCGGGAGATATCTAATGAATAGAATATTGTATTATCATCAACAATCCCACTTTTCTCGGAAAATCCGAATTCTGTTAGCTGAGAAAAATATAGAGTGCAAACTAAGAGAAATCAATCTGCTTGATAAGCCCCCGGAATTTATCAATCTTTCTCCTATTGGTAAAGTCCCTGTGTTTGTCGATGAAGATGGCACGGTGATTTGGGATTCTACATTAATTGCGGAGTATCTGGACGAAACCTATCCACAGCCGAGGTTTTACCCCAGTGAGCCTCGGACACGGCTTGAGTGTCGTAAATGGGAAGAACTCGCGGATTATTTAGGTGATACTATCATCAATTTATGGATACTAAATTTGAAAAATAATTTCACCGACACTCGTTATCGGACAAGATTAGAAACGTCAATTAATCGCCTTTTGCCAGTTTTTGATCAACAGTTAGCTAAGTCTAACTACTTGTTGGGGGATGAAACCTGGACAGCCGCCGATGTAGCTGGCTTATGTTCCCTAGGCTACTACAGTTTGCGCCTAGATGAAGATTGGCAATTAAAATATATTCACTTAAGAGATTGGTTCAATAAGTTACACGAACGCGATTCGGTTCAGTTCACGGTTCCTCAAAAAAGTTAATGTACTCACCGTTTTCCCTGCCTGGATGAAGGATAACAACAAGGAAGAGGTTAATGTAGTGATTTTTTTCTAGGGGAACAGTCAAAAGCGTGATAGCTAGGCTTCGGGTTATGGCGTAACCCACGCCTACTAAAGTTTTCAGATGACACACTTTAGAGGGATGAAAGAGTGGCAGCCTCTGTTTACCCTTTAGGTGAAGCTAAAAGCAAAAAGCAATGAATAATAACATGAAAACCCGTATAATTTCAGGACTTACTCTAACATTAGCACTTGGTTTTAGCTCTTCCCCACTGTCTGCCCATGAATCTTTCTCCCAGCAAGCTAACACCCTCGACACGAATAGGGAAACAATTGCATCACAAGTAAGCCACACCAAGCAAGCATCTCCTCCAGACTTCAATGATTATCCAGCAACCGAATCTTTCTCAGGTAATCCTGCACCCGTTGACTTAAGCAGTGACCCTGATGCTAGAAGATTCCGCACTGTTTTACGAGAGGGCGCACAAACCGGACCCAATTTTGCCGGAAAATATACGGTGGTGACTTGGGGATGTGGCACAAGCTGTCAATCTGTTGCCATTATTGACGCTGAAACTGGCTCGGTTTATATGCCAGGTATTGTGGCTGAAGCGGGTGTGAAGCATAAGTTGGATAGTCGGCTACTCGTGGTTAATCCGCCCGAAAATACTCCGGGAAAAAGACCTGATTGGATGGAAACCAGTTATTACGTCTGGGATGGTACAGAGTTAACAGAAGTTTCGACATCATCGTCATCATCGTCACGCAAAGAGGAGGTCGATGATTGGACAGATACCTTCTTTTATGCGGTTCATCCAGACATGGAAGGGAGGAGTATTGATCCGTCTCAAGAACTTTATGTTCGAGAATGGAATGCCCTGCGCGGGGTCGTAAAGAATTGGGTGGGGTGGATTGAAAGTAACTGTGGCTCTGCAAGTTCTGACCAGGATCAAGCTAGCGTGAACAATGTAAGTGTTCGTGATAAATTAGCTGATGCGGTTTTCTATGCTCGTCATCCTGAGTTAAATGGGCGTGAAATCCGCAGTGGAGAAACAGCTTTAGCGAATGAATGGAAATCAATTCATGATCGTATTTCTGGGGTTCTATTTTCAGGTTTTTGCTAAATAAGGCTTTGAGATAGGTGCTTTCGGACGGGGGGGAGAAAATACAGCTTATGATTGCGATCCACCTGAAAGGAGTCGTGCTGAACCTTCACCTGTAATTTACACAACAATTTACAGAATGCTATGCTATCTCGTACTGTCCTAGACTGTCTATTAAGTTTTGTTGTTCCGTTATTGGTGAGGAGGGCGGGTTTTGTTGTTCCATTATCCATTATTGGTGGGGAGGGCGGGTTTTGTTGTTCATTTATCGGTGACTAGCTGAATTGATTCCCTAAACCCGCCCCTACAATTGTCCCTAAACTCGTCCATACAGTCCCTAAACCTACCCCTACAGTTCCTAAACCCGTCCATACAGTCCCTAAATCCGCCTCTACAGTCCCTAAATTTGCCCCTACAATTGACTGATGAATTACGACAAACTCGATTCAGAACTTGATCACACAAAACTTTATCTGAGTCCTGAAAAAGATGAACTCTTTGAAAAAGGAGTGTGGCCCAAACCATTTGCTTTTAACCAGGATGTGGTTAATGTTTTCGATAATATGATATCCCGTTCCGTTCCTTTGTACCAAGAGGTACTAACCTGTGCCGCTCATTGGGCGAGAGAGTATTATCAACCGGGAACGCGGATCATTGATGTGGGCTGTTCTACGGGGACATTTTTGGAACTACTGGGACGTTTATTAAAGCAAAACGCTACGCTGGTTGGGATTGATAATTCTCAACCTATGCTAGAGAAAGCCGAGCATAAGTTAGTTCAGATTAAACAGATCCATAAGATTGAATTCATCTGTGACAAGGCAGAAAACTGTTCATTTGAGAATAGTAGTGTTGTCGTGATTAACTACACGTTGCAATTTTTGCCGCTACAGGTGCGTCAACTCTTGCTCCAGACTATCTACGAGGGATTGGTTCCAGGAGGCTTACTCTTCATCAGTGAAAAGGTCAAGTCACCCTATCCCCAATTTCAAGAGACAATCACCCGACACTATGAAGCCTTTAAAGCTCATAATGGCTATGCCCGTACTGAAATCGAACGCAAAAAGGAGGCGCTAGAGAATGTTTTAGTGCCGTTAACAGAAGCCCAGCAGGTGCAAATGTTGTATGATAGTGGCTTTAAGCAGATTGATTCTCTGATTAAATTACATAACTTTATTTCCTGGGTGGCTCTCAAGTAAGAAGTGATTTATACATCCATAAACTAATAGTAGGCTTGACATAAAATAAACTAGACATTAAGCTAGAGTTGAGCTATAACTGAACAGTTGATTCCGAATTCGTAAGGATTCAGGTCAGTGCTAGTCCTCCAGGAGTCCTCCGTAAATATTATCACACTAAGTACGGGAGAGCCAAAATCAAGTGGGTAAATTGACCAATCATCCAACATTACGGTGGATATTTCAATGTTTTAAAGGGATTCATGCAGTAGTTATTAATGGAGTCAAACAGATAGTTAACTTAACGGATAAAATTCAATTTATTTTGAACTTCTTGCCCTCCTCTTGTCAAAAATATTATCTGTGATTTTTTTGACTCACCTTCGTGGCAATTGGAGAATTTTTTGAGCATGGATAAATTCGTTTAAGGAGAGTAGATACTCTTCAATTTCTGCTGCTTAAAAAAGCTCACAAGAATCTCCAAAAGAATTACGGTTTCCTGAAAAGATATTCAAGGGGTAAATTTTTCAGACTTTTTCCCTTGATTGGATATGTAGCTTCTTGTACTTCAACTTGAAGTGCGGAGTCTGGGTTATAAGTATTTCTACTTTCTTTCACGAAGGATATTTTCCTTCGCTGTATAAAGCTTGTATGAAGTAAGCCTATAGGCTTATGCCTTAAGAGGTATAAAGTTTTCTTATAATTGTTGGATTGATAGTTCTGATACAGTCGCTGGGATCAGGAGAATGTGTCGAATTAGATGTCCTCTAAGTGGGTAAGCGCCGATCTTCTGAACTAAATGAAGCCAGGTAAGAGAGTGGGATAGTCGGATGAGCATCCGAAATTACCTCCCGCCAAGATTTAATATAATTTTTGCTTATAAACCAGAATTTAAAGTTCTCATAAATTTTTTCTTCAAGCATAGAAAAATTTCATTCATACATGTTATCTCTTTTATATGCAATAGGAGTAGGAGAATAAATTCAGGTAAAGATTTGTATCTCCTAGAGAGAGTGTAAAGAAACTTTTACCTCTATAGTTCCAGCGACAACTATAAATTATTTCTGAGTATCGACGTAAAAAAGGAGCAAGAAATGTTTCTAATTAACCAAAAACTTCTGACGAGAGTAAAAAAACGCTCGGTTAAGAAAAGTCGCTTTCAGAAAAGGACTGTATCTGGCTCAAAGAACAGTCCCCATCAGATGAATGTTCTATTATTAGCCCCTCACCCCTTTTACCAAAACCGGGGTACACCCATTGCCGTGAACTTGGTTTTAAGGGTGTTATCTGAACGAGGAGACCAGGTTGACATGGTAACTTATCCAGAAGGACGTGATATTCAGTATCCCAACGTAACCATACACCGGACGCCACGGCTACCCTTTGTTCACAACATTAGACCGGGTTTCTCCTGGAAGAAATTAGTCTGTGATTTTTTCATGATTTTTAAAGTCATCGGTTTGATGTCCCGTAAGCGCTACGATTTGGTTCATGCCGGAGAGGAATCGGTCTTTATTGCCTTAATGCTGAATCTATTCTGCAAGCTTCCCTATGTATATGACATGGATTCTTCTCTAGCACAGCAGCTTATCGAAAAGTATCCAAAGTTAACATTACTCAATTCATTTTTGAATTTTTGTGAACGAGTAGCGGTGCAAAAGGCGGCGGTTGTTGTGGCAGTTTGTCAGGCATTAGCGACTGATATTCAAGCCTACAAGCCCAAAAATGTGGTGGTTATCCCCGATATATCGTTATTGAACTGACTGAGATTCTGTAAAAAGGGTGGTGTATGCAAATGCAGAGTAATTTGAGAGCTGAACTAGGAATTAATCATGTACTGCTAATGTATGTGGGAAATCTGGAAACGTATCAGGGGGTGGATCTCCTCCTGGAAAGTTTTGCCTTGACTTTAAAGAAAAATAAGTTAGCTGATTTAGTCATTATCGGTGGAGAGGCGTCTGACATTCAGAAGTACAAGCAGCAGGCTAAACGGCTTGGCATCTTAGAAAACGTCCATTTTTTGGGACCTAAACCCGTTGATGATCTAGGGTTATATCTAGCCCAGGCTGATATTGTCGTCTCGCCTAGAGTCAAAGGGAAAAATACACCCATGAAACTCTATTCCTATCTACACAGCGGCAAAGCATTACTAGCGACGGATTTACCCACTCACACCCAGGTGTTGAATAGCCAAATTTCCCGACTTGCAGCACCCAAGCCTCAAGCTTTTTCCCAGGGAATGGTGAATCTGATTGATGATCCCGATTTACGACTCAAACTAGGTAGCAGCGGAAAAGAATTTATTGAACAGAATCACACGTATAAAGTGTTTTGTCGAAAATTCAATCTTCTCTATGATTGGTTGTATGCAGGATTAGTGGAGGGTGCAACCGGAGCGTTAAGCGTAGAAGCTTAGTTAATCACAATCAGGGTAAGGAGCATCATATCATGAAGAGAAACCTGCTCAATTTAACCAGAAACACATACGACTTACTGATCATTGGCGGTGGTATCTATGGTGCCTGCATCGCTTGGGAAGCCAGCTTGCGGGGTTTATCCGTGGCGTTGGTTGAGAAAGGGGATTTTGCCTCAGCCACCTCTGCTAACAGCTTAAAGACGATTCATGGGGGATTGCGATATCTGCAAAACGCTGATTTTCGGCGTATGCGGGAATCGATTCGGGAACGCAGAACCTTATTCCGGATTGCGCCTCACTTAATCCACCCACTCCCAGTTTTGATTCCCACCTATGGACATGGGATGAAGGGAAAAGAAGCCTTGAGTCTGGCACTGGCAGTGAATGATATGATTAGTTGCGATCGCAACCAACTCGATGATCCCCAAAAACATATTCCTAATGGTCGCGTCATTTCTGCTCAAGACTGTCAGCAGTTGCTTCCAGGTATTCCCAACGAAGGGTTAACCGGGGGCGCACTCTTCTATGATGCTCAAGTCTACAACTCAGAACGACTTCCCCTCTCATTTCTCCAGTCTGCCGCACAAGCGGGTGCAGATGTCGCCAACTATGTGGAAGGGATTGGCTTTCTCAAAGAGGGTAATCACATCACGGGTATCAAAGCCAAAGACAGCCTCACCGGGAATCACTTCGACATCCGCGCCAAAACCGTCATCAATACCAGTGGTCCCTGGATGAATCAAGTTCTGGGTTGGCTTCAGGGAGAGTCACCATCTGTTAATGTGCCTTTGGCTAAAGCGGTTAACCTCGTCACTCGTCCCCTATTCCAAACCTATGCTGTAGGAATTTCTAGCACCAATAGCAATAGTGACCCCAATGCCATCCTGAACAAAGGGAGTCGCTTCCTATTTATTGCCCCTTGGCGAGGCAAATCAATCATCGGTACATCCTATACAGTTTGGGATGAGAAACCCGATGATTTACAGGTTACCGCAGCAGATATTCAAGACCTGCTGGATCAAATTAACCAGGCATACCCACCCGCCAATCTCACACCCGAAGATGTTGATTTTGTCCATGGGGGACTATTGCCCAGAACCGGAGTAGATTCTCACACCGGAGAACCCCTACTGGAAAAACAGTATCACATCCACGATCATGCCCGTGAAGGATTGCCGGGACTCCTGTCAATTATTGGTGTGAAGTATACCACCGCCAGAGATGTGGCGGAAAAAGCAATAGACAAACTGTTCAAATCCTGGGGACAAAAACCACCACAATCGGTTTCTGATATCACTCCGATTTATGGCGGAGACATTGAACAATTTGATACCTTTTTGCAAACGGCGCTAACAAATTCCCCTGATGGATTAACTGAGGAAACCATGCGTCGTCTGGTGTATAACTATGGGTCTGCCTATTCGGATATACTTCAGTCCCTAGAGGGCAATCTTCACCGACAACAAGCGCCAGTCGATGAGTTAGCTGTTCTCAAAGCTGAGGTAATTCATGCCGTTCGCGAAGAAATGGCGCAAACCTTAAGTGATGTGATATTTCGGCGTATAGAAATGGGTAGCGCTGGCGTTCCTGAACCTCACATTCTCAAGCATTGTGCCGAAACCATGGCAACAGAACTGGGTTGGAGTCTCACCCGAATTGAACAAGAAATACAAGCGGTGAAGGAGGTTAATCAGCATCGATTTCTAACCGTAGTATAAATTGTTGATCATCAACAGTCATCTCCTGTTTGACCTATGCCATCTCCCCTTGCCCACGCTGTTTCCGGATATGTTCTTGCCAAGTTTTTACCCTTAACTCAACCCAGAACCTCTAGGCGTAGGCGATGGGAAATCCTGTGTTTGTATCCGGTTTTTGTAGCTACCGTTGCTGACCTAGATTTTATTCCTCAGATCATCACTGGAGAATCATTCCATCGCGGTTTGACCCACAGCCTGATTTTTACCCTTGGCTTTAGTTTGATTCTGGCGTTCATACTCCGTAAACGATGGCAGTTCTCTTACCAGCAACTGGCTTGGATAACGTTTATTCTCTATAGTTCTCATCTGGTTTTGGATTTTTTTACCGAAGGCAGAGGGATTCCGTTGCTGTACCCGTTTACGGAAAACTTTTTTGTCTCTTCAATTACTATTTTTCCGGGAGTTCATCACTCTAGGGGGTTGTGGCATTACAGCCACCTAACCTGGATTAGTTTTGAATTGGTCTATTCAGTTTTGCTAGTGTGGGGAGTAAGATGGTTGCGATTAGTCAAAGCCAATCCGAGAAGAAATACCTAAATCAACTAAAAAAATGAAATATCCAGATAAATCTCCATTGATTATCTTGTTGCGGCGCTTAGGTCAGCTCTTACCAGGAAACTATCTGAAAACAACGGTTTACTTAAATTTAATTCACAAACCTCGTAAGATATTGCGTCGTCTTCTGAATAGCTTTTATCGAATGGATATAATTTACGAAGTTATTCAGGAGTTTAAAAATCAGTATAAGGGAAAATTTTCTATTCTTGAATTTGGCACAGCCGATGGTTATTCTTTTACGAAAATGCTGTATGCGACCAAGTATCTTGACATGGATGACCGAATCACTGTTCACACCTTTGATTCTTTCGAGGGAATGCCCGATTCTGTTGATGCAAAAGACAAAGATATCATTGCAGATGATGGATGGGTTAAGGGTCAATTTAAGGGAAGATATCAAGAGCTTGAAGACTACTGTCGGAGTCACTATCAAAATTACCACATTCACAAAGGCTATTTTCAGGATACTCTGACTGATGTATGTCTCAGTACACTGGAAACTAATTTACCTATTTTAGTTTGGATAGACTGTGATTATTATAGTTCAACTCGCATCGTTTTTGACAAGTTGATTCCTTACTTACCTAATGGTTGTGTAATCTATTTTGACGACTACGATTTTAACTTCGGTTCGCGATTCACTGGCGAAGCCAGAATTGTCTATGAGATTAATCAAGGTGTGTTGGGTGAGGGAATAGAGTTGATTTTGGATCGAGAGCTATCATTAAATTCTAACCGTGTGTACCGTTTCATGCGCTTCGAGTCCGACCTCCATTTTGAGCGATTGTATAAACGGAATTTGGCGAGTCAATTGCGTCAACGAACCAATGATTCACCGATGCCATGAGTATGCTTAACTAAGGAAACAGTGAATAATTAGGAAATAACGATGAAAAAGATATTAGAAAAAGAATGGCCTCTGTTACTATTTGAAAAATCTGTGCTGAAACAGAGAAAATTCCAAGAAATTACTGCGTTGTTGGGAGAAAGTACTGAGTTACACTGTCTGGATATTGGTTCTGATAATGGTGTGATTAGTTATCTGCTTCGTCAACGGGGTGGAATCTGGAAAAGTGCTGATTTAGATGAACATACAGTTGATTCCATCCGGGGATTGGTGAAAGACAACGTATTTCAGATTGATGGTCGTCAAACCCCATTTGCTGATAACGAATTTGACCGAGTGGCTATCATCGATTTTTTGGAACATATTCACACCGATGAAGAATTTGTTAAGGAATTATTCCGTATTATCAAACCTGGGGGAGAATTAATCATTAACGTGCCGCATATCAAAAACAGCCTACTGCGAAGGTTTCGGCTAGCAATTGGACAGACGGATGAAAAACATGGACATGTCAGACCGGGGTATACCGTGGATGACTTAGTATCTTTGCTGATGGGTCGGTTTAAAATAGTCAGTCACAGAACCTATTCTAAGTTTTTCTCGGAAGCCATTGACACGTTGATGACATTGGCACTTGACGTATTGAAACGGGGAGGCGCAAAATCTCAGAAGGGTCGAATTGTTACCGGACAAGACATGAAGCGATACCAAAAAATGTTCAGGATGTACTCTTTGGTTTATCCGGTTGTTTGGCTGTTTTCTAAGCTAGATGGTTTATTATTAGGAGTAAGTGGTTATATGCTAATTGTCAAAGCCAGAATTGATAAAGCCTAGGAAATAGTTGGCATAACCTTAGTTGTTCAGGGGCATGAAACAATGGTTACGACAAATAATTTTCCCGAAACAGCCGATATCGAAACATCTTCAGACGATTATGCATCCCGTTTTGCTGGGGAAATTGGCGCTTGGTTACTCAAGGTTCAAGAAGACGCAACGCTGAAGATGCTAGCGGCTTATCCCTATGCCAAGATTTTAGATGTTGGCGGTGGGCATGGTCAACTGACGGAGGCGCTGATTCAGAACGGTTATCACGTTACAGTGTTGGGAAGTGCAGAGAGTTGTAAAGCACGAATTCAACATTTTGTGGACGCTAATCGTTGTGACTTTAAGGTGGGTAATATTTTGGACTTACCCTATCCGGATAACACGTTTGACATTGTGATTAGCTATCGGCTACTTCCGCACGTCAGTCAATGGAAACCCTTTCTGGCTGAATTAGGTCGGGTGGCGGATAAAGCTGTGATTGTAGACTATCCGACGGTTAGAAGTGTGAACGCGATCGCACCCTATTTATTTAAGCTAAAGAAAGGCGTAGAAGGCAACACACGACCTTTTACCTGTTTCCAAGAATCTGAACTGCTGGATTACTTCCATTCTCTCGGACTCACCCCCATTGACCGTTATCCACAATTTTTTCTGCCCATGGTACTACATCGAATGTTAAAGTCCCCTCACATTTCATCAGCCTTAGAAAAATTATCCAGAGGGTTAGGATTAACCTATTGGTTTGGCTCTCCGGTTATTTTGCATTGCAGCTTGACAAATCGGAAAATCTTAAAAATGAAGTAACTGATAATCATCATTATTTTTGAGAGGTAACTATGATATCGCCTAAAACGAAAAATCGAGTCTATAAGACTCCATTAACAGAGCAACTGAGTCAAACAGAATCTTCTGTATTAAAACGATATCAAAACAAAGTTTTGGGAAATGACCGAATTTTTTATTTGTTAAAATACGAAGTCGTAACATCCTTATTTGGCAACGTTAACGGTGGCTTAGGTTATTTACTTCGCAAACGATTTTATCGCAACCTTTTCAAGAGTATTGGTAAAGGAGTAATTTTAGGAAAAGGCATTGTATTGCGTCATCCTGGACAGATTTTTCTCGGGGATCGTGTAGCTATTGACGATTATGGACTATTAGATGCCAGCGGTGCTGGCGAGGAAGGGGTCTACCTAGGAGATGATGTGATTGTCTCCAGAAATTGTGCGATACGGGGTAAAACAGGTTCAGTGAGAATCGAAGATAAAACCGATATTGGCTGTAACACTATTCTTTCGTCTACTACCGGAATTTTTATTGGTCGTTCTGTGTTAATTGGTGGCAACTCTTATATCGGTGGCGGACGTTATCTATCAGACCGTTTGGATATTCCAATGATGGAACAGGGAATTTACTCACAAGGACCGGTTGTGATCGCAGATGATGTATGGTTAGGTGCTGGCGTAATTGTACTGGATGGAGTTTCCATTGGCAAAGGATGTATTGTTGGCGCAGGAGCTGTCGTGACAAAAGACCTTCCCGATTATGCGGTGGCGGTTGGAGTACCCGCTCGAATCATTCGCAACCGTAAAGAAACAAAAGAAACAAAAAAGGTTTAACTATTTACGGTGAAATTTCTGTATTAATTTGGAGTAAAAAAATGAAAATTTTAGTCACAGGCGGGACAGGCTTTACGGGCAGCCATTTGACGCGACGTCTACTACAAAAAGGGCATGATGTAGTCGCTATTGATAATAAGCCCGGTCTCTTTTTTGATGAACTCAAGGAACGAGGCGCAGAGATTCACATTGGCAGTGTGGCAGACCGAGATCTTGTGGATAAAGTTACCCAAGGGTGTGAAGTGGTTCACCACTTAGCAGCAGCATTTCGCCAAGTCAATCTTCCCAAGAAGGTCTACTGGGATGTAAATGTTGAGGGAACGCGCTACCTACTAGAAGCGGCTCTGAAATATGGCATTGAGAAGTTCGTTTATTGCAGCACTTGTGGGGTTCACGGAAATGTTAAACAAACCCCCGCTGATGAAAATGCGCCGATTACCCCGGCGGATTACTACCAATACACAAAATACGAAGGAGAGAAACTCATACCTGATTTTGTGCAAAAGGGTCTAAAGGTTCTAACACTCCGACCAGCAGCCATATATGGACCAGGAGATCCAGAGCGCTTTTCTATCCTCTTCAAACGGGTGAAAAAGGGACGCTTTTTAATGTTTGGAGATGGTCAGTGTCACTACCACCCCTTGTATATCGATAACTTAGTGGATGCCTTTGAACTCGCTGCTGCCTCAGAGAAAGGCAATGGGGAGGCATACCTGATCGCCGATGAAAACTACTATACCCTCAATAACTTGGTCACAGCGATTGCAAAAGCTATAGGTGTAAATCTGACCATTATACATCTGCCCTTCTGGCCTCTTTGGACAGCAGCTTTGGCAACGGAGATGGTTTATAAACCTCTGCCAGGGATCAATCCACCTCTGTTTCGGAGACGGGTTGATTGGTTCCGGCAGAATCGAGCTTTCAGTATTGAAAAGGCTAAACGAGAACTAGGTTATCAACCTCAGGTCGATTTGGACAAGGGATTAGCGTTAACGGGTAAGTGGTATCAAGAACAGGGCATTCTGTGATGTACTCCGACCTCGACGCTCAGATTGTATGGCACGGGATTTTCCTTTGGCGATAGAAACTCCCCCTTTAGAGACGACGCTTAGCTTTTTTGGCTTTTCTAGACTAGCTATGATAAATGACTACAAAATAATCTCCATAATCTTTGCTAAGCCAGAATCATGGAGATTAAAAAAAGCAATTCTAATTGTTTAGATCCTTTGCTATTTACGGGGTTAAGCTCCTTTAAATTGCTAATTTGCCATAACCAGTCTAGGAGAGCTGCTTTTTATAACAAAGATCGCTGATTTTAGGTCATTCATAAAAAGCGATCACGGCGCATAATCACAACTATCGTGGCAATACTGGGAAGCATTAATCCCAACCCAACAATTGGTGTCAATCCATACAGAATCAGCGAGGGAATTGCAGTTACTAGCAAACTCATTACTGCAATAATGCTAAGGCGTTGGCTTATATGCTTATACTCCATGCGATTCATCATGTATAGACCTATAAAACACAGCATTAGTTCACTCAATAAAGTTGCTATGGCTGCACCAGCACTTCCTAGATAAGGAATAAGAATAAAATTGGAGAGTACATTTGTCATTGTTGCTCCAAACATAAGAGCAGGAAGTTGCTTTTCTCGTCCGGTAGCTTGAAGTAACTTTTGCACTAAAGTCCCAAACATTTTAAAACTCAGGCTAGGTAGCAGAATTGCTAGAGGTTTCACGGAAGGAGCAAAGGCTTCGCCATAAATAAGCTGCACTAATATAGGTTGGGTAAAACCAGCAACAACAATCACAGGTAACGCTACTCCTAAAAGAAGGCGCGTACACTTATAAATCTGCTCTGGAAGTTTTTCAGGTTCGTTGGCATAATATCGAGCAAATCGAGTGAAGGCGACATAGAAAATAACTTGTGGCAACTCAGTAAAAATTTCCAGCATCCGGTAAGCTGCACTGTAGAACCCCGCTTCCCCCGTAGGAGCTAATCCCTTGAGCATAACCACATCAATCTGATAGTAAAGAATCCACAGAACGCCAGATAGCGCAAATGGGTAAGCTGTCCGAACCGATTGCCAAAGTTTATTCAGGCTGAGAGGTAACCAGATCGAAGTTTTCCGACTCAGGTAAACCAGCAACCCCACAATATCCAGGAAACGGACAAGAACAAACGTTCCGACTACCCATACTAAATTGTTTGATAGAAACAGAACGATGCATGAAAGTAGCACCGCGAAAAATCGCTCTATGGCTACGGAAACCGTTTCACTTCTAAACCATCCCATCCCTTTAAGAACACCGCGTAGCGTCATTTTCACACTACGACAGAGTTCGGCAAAGATGACTAAGTAGCAGACAATTAAACCTTCACCTTCGTAACCTAACAAGCGAGCTAGGGGAAAGAGAAGAATGAGAACAAGCAGGAAGCTTAATCCCTCAATAATCAGAAACTGACCTGTCGATTTAGATCCTTCGACTGGGTTGGCGGCTACCTCGCGAGTCAGTAGTGCTGGAAATCCAAACTGGATGAGCAGGGAAAGGATGGCTCCCAAGGCAACAGCAGCCGCGAAAATCTCATATCGCTCAGGTCCGAGGACACGAGCAAGAATGATATAGAAGAAAAATGTCAGAGCGAGAGTTGCTTCTCCCACCAGAACATAGAGATAGGACAGATCCAAACGACTAAGTAAGGTTCTCACAGTCAGTTAAAGTGATTTAGATTACATCCCTGAACGTTCAGCAACCTCCCTAGGAAAGCCCAGGATAGCTATTTCTTTTTTAAACAGTAGGTTGCTGATTGTAAAGTTTTATTTAGATACTCAACACCTCTATCATTGACATCTTTGTCAGGTGAAAAAATTCCTGTCTCAGGATACGAGCAGTTCTTTCCTTTAAACCACCAAAGCCAAAGAAGAAGTCGAGGTAATATATTATCGTAAACAAGACGCGAACAGACTCTTACTTTCCTGTTTAACTGAGCAGTATTGCATCTAATCTTGTATCGAGGACGATTCATGGTCAATCGTTTAACCAGTCGCCCACTTCTTATTGTCGGTTTGCTTGTCGTCTTCATTGCGCTGGCGCCCATTGTCGTGCTATTTACTCAACAACCCCCTTACCGCTTCCCACCGCAACTGCTGACTGATCCATTTCTACAATTGCCCACTGACACCTCGGTGCGCGTCGTCTGGTTTACAGAATTTCCTGGAACCCGTCATAGTGTAGCTTATGGACAAGGACTGAGGCGGGTTGCGATCGCGAATACCACCAAACTCACTCGTACCCGGGAAGACCAAAAATCCCGTGTTGGAGAACAAACCGAAGATGCTCTAGTTTACCAGAAACCGACGCCAAGGGATATCTGGCGACATGAAGCCGAGGTAACGGGACTCACTCCGGGTGAACGAGTTCCCTATCAAGTAACCAGTGTGCGGAATGATGGACAAATCATCAAGAGTAACCCATTTACCTTAGCCGCTGCACCTCCCCCTGATACCCCCCTGAAAATTCTGCTCACCTCGGATCACCAACTCATGCCCATGACAGCCGCCAATTTACAAAAGGTAGCAGAAACTGTGGGTAAAGTGGATGCCATTTTTCTCGCCGGAGACTTAGTAAATATTCCCGATCGCGCCTCCGAATGGTTTGATGATAATCGCGGCGGTGCTTTCTTTCCCGCACTTCAAGGTCAGGCGAATTATCAACTAGAGAAGAATAACATTACTACCCGCTACACCGGAGGTGAGTTAATTCAACATGCGCCCTTATTTCCCGCCACAGGAAATCACGAGGTTATGGGACGATTTTCTACAGATAGCGGATTAAATGACCAATTCAATGACCCCATTCCTCGCCAAGTTGCAGCAGAACTATATCAAGAAAAGTCCGCTCATTTGAACTCGAATAACCCTCTCATTTGGCTCAAAGAGCATTCCTTTAATACCGACACCTACAACGAAATTTTTACGCTACCGGGAAACGAGAACTATTACGCCATAACCTTTGGTGATATTCGTCTAATTTCCCTGTACATTACCAACATCTGGAGAACGCCCAGCCTCAAACCCAATGCAAAAGGACGGTATCGGGAACGAGAAGCCGATTTAAATAATCCCACGGCTTGGGGATATGGACAGCATATTTTTGAACCGATTAAACGGGGCAGTCCTCAGTATAACTGGCTCAAGGCAGAACTCAACAGTCCAGAATTCCAACAAGCCAACTATAAAATCGTCATGTTTCACCATCCCCCCCATTCCTTAGGCGACAATATTGTCCCACCTTATACTGACCCCGTACAAATTATAGAACGGGATGGGAATGGAACGATTACGGGGGTGCGTTATGATTATCCTCCCCAAGCCGATTATATTCTGCGGGATGTGATCCCCTTACTCGAAACCGCAGGCGTACAACTGGTTTTATATGGACATTCCCATCTTTGGAATCGCTTCGTGAATCCTCAGGGAATCCATTTTCTGGAATCATCAAATGTGGGGAATACTTACGGGGCTTACCTGGGCGAAAAACAGCGTAAAGTGCCAGAGGGTAAAGACTACGCGGCGACGGGAGATCCCAATGGATTAGAACCGATACTGCCAACCATTGCACCCTTACGGGGGGAGAATAACCAACCCTTACCGTATATTTCCAGTAACGATATCACTGTATTTAGCATCTTAGACACCAGCACAGGAATCGTCAGCAGTTATCGCTTTGATACCAGGAAACCCGACTCAGACATAATCAAGTTTGATGAATTTCAAATCGCCCCGGTTCGTAGTCAGGGCTTTAGCCTAACCAAGTCAATAATCCCATCATTATCGTTAAAATATCCCTAAAGAACGTGTTGACTACTCATAAAGTCAGGTTGGGTTTGTTTGGTCTTGACACTTCTTTAATGCGGTTATATTATGTCCGGTTGAATACTGACATTTAGGTGGAGACAAGGCAGAGGGAAGAAGGCTTCAAGGGAAGGAGCAAGGTTGCAAGGAAGAAGGATATTACGGTTCTTTTGGCGGACATGATATTAGTGAAATAGAGCCTATCTAAATCGAGTAAAATAGTCTGAGTTGTCCTGTTTGAGGGAAAAAAGGATGTGGCACATAAAATTAGTTGAGAGGCGGTAGACCACCTATGGTATTTACCGACTTCAAATCCCTGGCTCAAGTTCAACAAGAATACAATATTAAGTATTCAGAGGACAACTTTATTTCATATATTGACTTGAAGCATTCAGATGATTTCCGTAACGAATTTGACTTTAACCTAGAAAATATAGATGTTTTTACATCTGAAGCCTCTCGCTGTGAAAATGTTATTTATCCAATCTTAAGAGAAGTCTATAAAAGCTTTGTTGATAAATACACCCTCTGGAGCCATAAGTCCATTACTTATGACCATAAACTCACAGGTACACCTGATTATTTAATATCAACAAAATCAGAACTCGGAAAAACCATACTGGGTTTACCGCTTGTCGTCGTTGTTGAAGCCAAGCAGAATAACTTTATTGAAGGGTGGGGACAATGCCTTGCGGAGTTAATTGCCGCACAGAAGATGAACCAGAATGAAACAAAACCTATCTATGGCATTGTTACCGATGGAGAATTATGGCAACTGGGGCGGCTTGTGGGGGATGTTTTTACGAAAGAGAAAACCCGAATAGCGATTACAGATTTAGATAAATTATTTGGCGCGATCGCGTTTTTGCTAGCTGACTTTAAAAGGCTAGAGATTAGCTGATCAAAACTTTAAATTCACAGGAATTCAGTTACCGTTGTAGTGGGTAAGAGCAACGAACAATAATATAAGGGTGAGTTAGTTTATAACTCTTGCCCACCCTACCTAAAATCTGTTGAAACCTGCGTAGGCAGGTTTTGTGTGTGTAGTTGAGAATTGGACTTACACATTAAACCGAAATAGCATTACATCGCCTTCTTGCACCACATACTCTTTCCCTTCCGCCCGCACTAATCCTTTATCCTTCGCCGCATTCATTGATCCAGACGTTACTAAATCATCATAACCAACCGTTTCCGCCCGAATAAATCCCCGCTCAAAATCCGTGTGAATCGTACCAGCCGCTTGGGGGGCTTTCATTCCGGCTGTAATCGTCCAAGCCCGGGTTTCTTTGGGTCCCGTGGTTAAAAAGGTGCGTAATCCTAATAACTCATAAGTAGCCCGAATTAAGGATTTTAATCCCCCTTCTTCCACGCCTAACGACTCCAAAAAATCTCCCCGTTCCTCTTCGGGTAACTCAATTAATTCTGACTCCACTTGGGCTGAAACCACCACAACTTCTGCCGCTTCAGAGGTTGCCACTTGGCGCACTTGTTCCACCCATTCATTCCCAGCGGCTAAATCATCCTCTGACACATTCGCCGCATAAATAATCGGTTTTGCACTCAATAATCCTAACGGCTTCACCGCCTCGGCTTCGTCTTCGGTTAAACTAATATTCCGCGCCGATTTACCTTCATTCAATCCCGCACTCAACTTTTCCAACGCTTCCAGTTCCAACTGCGCCTCTTTAGAGGTTTTCGCCTGCTTGCGGGTGCGTTCCATGCGGCGTTCCACTTGGGCTAAATCCGCTAACGCCAATTCCAGATTAATCACGTCAATGTCACGTACTGGATCAACGGAACCGGAAACATGGATAATATTCTCATCATCAAAACAGCGCACCACATGGACAATGGCATCCACTTCTCGGATATTGGCTAAAAATTGGTTCCCGAGTCCCTCGCCTTTACTCGCCCCCTTCACCAATCCGGCAATATCGACAAATTCAATCCGAGTTGGCACAATTTGCTCAGAGGTGGAAATTTTCGCCAGCACAGACAACCGTTCATCGGGTACAGCGACAACCCCAACATTCGGCTCAATCGTGCAGAAGGGAAAATTCGCCGCATCTGCTTTAGCATTGGCGACGAGGGCGTTAAATAAGGTTGATTTGCCTACGTTGGGCAATCCCACAATTCCGGCTCTTAGCATGTCAGCGCAATTTGGAAACGATTTAAGGAGTTCTAAACGTGGTTAAAATTATCGGTCGTAAACCCTTGGGTACTCAACCAGTCTATGACATTGGCGTCGAGCGCGACCATAATTTTCTGCTGGCAAATGGCTCGGTGGCGTCCAATTGCTTTAACAAGTCCCACTCCACGGCGTATGCCTATGTTACCTATCAGACGGCTTTTCTGAAAGCCAATTATCCGGTGGAGTACATGACAGCGCTGCTAACCGCCAGTAGTGGGAATCAGGACAAGGTGCAGAAGTACATCGCCACCTGTACCACCATGGGTATCGATGTCTTGCAGCCGGATATTAACCGATCGCAGGTTGATTTTACCCCAGTCTCTGGCAAAATCTTATTCGGATTCTCGGCAATCCGGAATTTGGGCGAGGGGGCGATTGAGACTATTCTCCAGCAACGGGAAAAGGACGGGGATTTTCAGTCATTAGCCGATTTTTGCGATCGCGTGGAGTTGCGGGTGGTGAATCGTCGCGCCTTGGAATCCCTAATTTACTCTGGGGCGTTTGATCGCCTAGAGAAGAATCGCAAGCAACTGATTCACGATTTAGATGTGCTGATTAGTTGGGCGCAAGATCGGGCGAAGGATCGAGAGAGTGGTCAAATCAATATTTTTGATGTCTTAGGAAACACGGACAATAACAACAGTGAGGCGAATGATGCCTGGAAAGCTGCTCCGAAAACCCCGCAGGTTGAGGATTTCTCGGCGCAAGAAAAACTACAGCAAGAAAAAGAATTGCTTGGCTTCTATGTCTCCGATCACCCCCTCAAATCCGTGCGCCCCGTCGCCAATCAGGTGCTGACTCCGATTAACCTAAATGAGTTAGCCGATCAAAATAAACGCACCATCCTAAGTGCCATTGTCATGCTGACGGAGGTCAAATTTCACACCACCAAAACCAGTGGCGAACGCATGGCATTTGTGCAAATGGAAGATCTCACGGGTCAAGCCGATGGCGTTATTTTTCCGAGAACCTTTGAGCGAATTAGTTCCTTCATTGAAAAGGATGCCCGTTTAATTGTGTGGGGGAAGGCGGATGAACGAGATGAGAAAATCCAGATGATTATCGAAGATGTCGAACCGATTGAAACGGCACAAATGATTATTGTGGAACTGACCCCCCAGCGCGTGGACACAGCTACCCTGAAACGTCTCCAGTCGATTTTGCAAGAACAATCTGGGGAGAGGAAACCGCAAAAAGTGCCAGTTATCGCTAGGGTTGGGGCGTTAAATCAGAGCCAATTTGTGCGCTTTGATCCTAAATACTGGGTACAAGATTATCAAGGTATGGTTGACAGGCTGAAGTCGGCAGGATTTCAAGCTCGTACCAAGGCGTTGGCGAAAAATCAGTAGGGGCTGCGATGCGATCGCCTCCAGGTCAAGATAATAGGTCAATATAATCTGTAGGGGCGGGTTTAGGAACTAACCTATCGGCACATAACCGATAACAGTTGTTCAAAACCCGCCCTTTCCTAGAGCGCCGGTAAGCGTAATCATGATGGGGGTAAAGCATAAGAACATAGGTTAACACAACAGTTGTGAGCCGTCTAATTGTGTAAAGTTTGACATGCAAATCCTTCCTGACAAGAACCTCAAAGCTCGCTTTTTCAATGCGTTCGCCTCGCGCCCCCGACCCGTGGCTAGTCAGATCTTGCGATCGGCGGTAAACTACAACGGCGATCGCCTGCGCCAACTCCTAGCTACGAATACGTCAACAGAACTCTCGGTGTACGATCTCCGAACCGAGGTCGAAGGCAATCTCTGGATGCTTGCTCCGGAGGCATTCCGGTACTTCCTACCAGCCTTCCTGTACGCTTCCCTGGAGTCATATCCATCTGTGAGTATCTTCGTCTCCGAACTCGTAGGCGCACTTACCGAACCCTCTCGTACAGCCGTCGTAGAAGCGCTTGATCGAGCTACTAGGCTCCCGTCTGGTCTCGGTTTGCCGGACGACATGACCGAGCTACTCCGTAAGCAGCAGCTCGAATGGTTCGATTCCGGTACTCCACTAGCCATTTTCCACGAGCGCTTTGACAGCCTGGCTCCCGCCGAAGGTGCAGCGATTCTCGATTTCTTTGTCGCCCTCCAAGAAGCCCACGGCGCGGATTTTCCGTTCGGAGAGCTGGAGATAGCGGTCGATCGGTACTGGAGCCGCTACCGAGCATTTATGGATAACTGACAAGAATATACTAGATTTCAAGACTGATACTGCGATCGCGCTGATTTTCCCTTTGTGATTGACTATGGCTTTGCAGCAAGTTCTAAATCTTGAAAATCCTGAACTTGTGGTAAATAATTGTGTACTGATTTAAATTTATAGAGGTTATTGTATGCAGCTTGGTCTTGGTTTTTGGGCAACGTTCTATTATTACTTCACAGGCATGACTCTGATTGTTGCTTTCTTAGCCTCGCAAGTTCTCGGGCTAAGTTTAACCCAACCCTTTCCTTATCGTTATGGTATTACTATCGGTTTGATCGCCGGATTAGTGGGTGCTTACTTTAATCGCACCATGACTTTTTCTCTAGAGTTCAAGAACAAAAAAGCTTTTACTAACACCCTAAATACAAGCTTATCCGAGATGGGCTTTGAACCCAAATCAGAACTCGATGATTTTGTGGTGTATCAACGTCCGGCGTTGCGTAACCTCTTTTCGGGTAAAGTGTTTGTGAAAATTGAGAACGGGATGGCGACAATCATTAGTCGCGCCAGTATAATTAGACGATTGCGTCAGAAAATTTAACCCTAGTGCAGCGGGCATAAAAATACTTGAGCAGCTTCGTAGATACGATGAAGCAGAGGGAGAAATGTTCCAGACGTGCCATGGCACGTCTGGGAGCTGGGGGAGATGTTAGCTGTTCAGTTATTTTTTGGGGTATGGGGTGTGGGGAAATTCACTCCTGTTGACAATCTCAATCCGAGACAAAGGGAGGGGACTCTAATTGCTTTGGGGTAGGGGGCTAAGGTTAAGGGGACAAGATTCAAAGTCTTACTCAGCTTGCTTTTGACCTAACGATTGCACTTAAACGTCCGCTAAAATCAATAAAGATTGCATAAGCCCTAAACTTAACCCTAACCATGTATGAACTTGAACCCATATACAAGCGCTTTCCTCAAGTGCCAATAGAGCGACGGTTCTATGCCTTCCTGATTGATTTTGTCGCCGTTTGGCTGGTTAGTTCGATGGCGGGTGGAAATCCTTTTTTGCAAGTGTTAGTGTTTATGGCACTGTGGTTAGGGATGCGGGTCGTATTGGTATCGAGCAATCAGGGTCAGAGTTTAGGACGCTGGGCATTGGATATGAAAGTGCTGGATGCCAAATACGGTAAACTTCCAGGGCTATTGACACTAACCAAACGAGAAGGCATTCTGGGTGTCTGTGCGCTCTTAGCCATGTTTGGCTTCAACGCTTTGGCTAATGGCATCTCCATGCTACTCTCCATGCTGCTGTTAATTGCACCATTAGGGGTAGATTGTGGCATCGCTTTATCGGAACCGGAAAAACAGCAAGCGTTTCACGATCGCATTGCCCAAACCCTGGTGATTCAAACCCGTCGTGGGTTTTCTCTGGATCTGCGTCTAAAGCGATGGGTTGCCCAAATCCGGCGTCGTATGCAAAAATAAGAGATTGTGTTTAAATTTACTCACGCCCTCATTTAATTTACTAGACGTAAGACTATGGCAAGTAAGAAAGGTGTTCGACTGGTTATAACCTTAGAATGTACAGAGTGTCGCACGAACCCAGACAAGCGCACAAATGGTGTCTCTCGCTACACCACTATGAAAAACCGCCGCAATACCACAGGGCGGCTAGAACTGAAAAAGTTCTGCACTCATTGCAATAAGCATACGGTGCATAAAGAAATTAAATAGCCATGTCACAATGGCAATGCATCCTAAACTGAAATTGATGACCACAAACCCCTAAGAACTGCCCATGACCTACTTTCGCAAACGTCTTTCTCCAATCAAGCCGGGAGAACCCATTGACTACAAGGATGTGGAATTACTCCGCAAATTCATTACCGAACGCGGTAAAATTCTGCCACGTCGGATTACAGGTCTAACGTCTCAACAGCAACGGGCATTGACCCGATCTATTAAACGCGCTCGCCTTTTAGCATTATTGCCTTTCGTCAACAAAGAGGGATGATGCGGCTCAACAGAAGCTCAGGGTGAGGAGTGGTGAGATAATCGATCTCTGACTAAGCGGTGGTGTCAAATGATTAAATCCTTTGATACCCCGTCTAATGATTTCGGTATCATCCCATCACCCGTTAGACTAGATTTAGAGTGTGATAACTCTGGCGAGGAACACCACATCCAATTTGGATGCAATGCCACTTTATATGGGCATTACTGGCGATTTATCCCACGCTGAATAAAAAGTTGCAGCCTGGGGAACCTATCGCCGGATTAGTTAAAAACTAAAGATAAACGACCGGGATTAGCAAAGCTGGTGGAAAAAGGAACACTTATCGAATTTCGTGTGCAAGGCGATCGTCATCTAGCGATTGTAGACCGTCCAGATGGCAAAACACGCTGGACGGTTATCGACGAGCAGGGTCAATCTCACACGCTTCATCCCCGGCAAGTTACCTACGAAGTCCAGGATGGTAAATTTGACGTCTCAGAAATTCCCGACTTTCTCAGCCAAGTCGAACCCTATCTCGATCCATCCAGCCTGGAAGTGGCATGGGAATTGCTGGTGGAAGAGGGAAAAGCGGTAACCTGTGCGGAAATGGCACAGCTTTTATTTTCTGACCAAAACCCATCCCTATGTTATGCGGCTCACTGCTTGCTATCGGACGACAAACTCTACTTTAAACAAAAAGCCGATAGCTATGAACCACGTCCAGCTACGAAAGTGGCTGAAATTAAACATCAGCAACTCGCCGCCGAATCGAAGCAGCGAGAGCAAGAAGAATTTTTAACCCGCACTCAGCAGAAACTCAACGGTGAAGCGGTAGAGTGGCAAGAGAGCGATCGCACTCGCTTTGAACTCTTAGAACGGTTTGTCCTTTATCCGGAAAATACATCTCGTGCAGCCCAAGATATACTAGCTACCCTGGATCGCCCGCAAACTCCCCAAGCAGCGTTCGATCTGTTGGTAGACTTAGGCTTATGGACTCCTCACGAGAATCTGTTTTTGCGGCGTTCATCTTACCCTGTTCACTTTCGTCGTGAGGTGCTTGACTTGGCGCAACAATACCTGGATTCTCCGCCTCCCGACCCCGATCAAGATCGCTTAGACTTAACTCATTTGAAGGTATACACCGTTGATGACGAGAGTACCTCAGAAATCGACGATGGGTTGAGTTTAGAACAACTTGACGATGGAAAAGAGCGTCTGTGGATTCATATTGCTGATCCAACCCGCTTAGTCAGACCCGACGACGAACTGGATCGAGAAGCTCGACGGCGCAGTACGACACTCTATTTGCCGACGGGGATGATTTCCATGTTTCCCGCTGAACTGGCAACCGGTCCAATGAGTTTGGTGGAGGGTCAAGTTTGCCCAACACTAAGTTTCGGGGTAATCCTCGATGAAGATGGCAGTGTTCAAGAGTACAAGATTCACCCTAGTCTGATTAAACCGACCTATCGCCTCACCTACGAAGATGTGGATGAAATGTTGGAACTGGGGGTGAAGGCAGAACCGGAAATAGCCGCGATCGCGAAATGGGCAAAGCGTCGTCAAGAATGGCGGTCAAGTCAGGGTGCGATTAGTATTCACATGCCAGAGGCGGTGATTAAAGTCCGTGATCACGATGAGATCATTATTCAGGTGTTAGAGGATTCCCAAGCACGGCTAATGGTCGCAGAAATGATGATTTTAGCCGGGGAAGTTGCTGGACGTTACGGTCAAAGCCATCAAATTCCTCTCCCCTTTCGCGGACAACCTCAGCCGGAGTTGCCCTCTGATGAAGAACTGCTGGTATTACCGCCTGGTCCAGTGCGCTTCTGCGCCATGCGGCGCTGTATGCCTCGCAGTGAAATGAGTATTACTCCCCTGCGTCATGCGGGTTTGGGTTTGGAAACTTATACTCAAGTCACTTCTCCTATCCGCCGTTATACGGATTTGCTGAATCATTTCCAACTAAAAGCCCACCTGCGCGGTGATCCCTTACCCTTTTCGGCGGAATACCTGCAAGAAACCATGCAGGGCGTGACGACAGCCGCATCAGAAGCCGCGATGGTGGAACGCCAAACCAATCGCTATTGGGGATTGGAATATTTACGGCGTCACCCGGATCAAGTGTGGCAGGCGTTAATGTTGCGTTGGTTACGCGAACACGATAACTTGGGCTTGATTCTGTTAGAAGATTTAGGGTTAGAGTTGGTGATGCGATTTAAGCGATCCGTTAGACTAGGCGATCGCTTAGATGTTCAAGTCACTCATGCTGATCCCCGTCAAGATGTGATTCAGTTTCGAGAACTGATGGATCAAGCAGTTGAACCTGCGGCTACCTAGAAGATGAGGGAGATGAGGGAGATAGGGAAGATGGGAACAGTAGGGGTTTGGTCTCCAAACCCCTTTTCTTATGTAGGGGTGTAGGGGGCGATGAGGAAGATGGGGAAGCAAATGACGAATGACAAATGACGAATGACAAATGACAAATGACGACTGGCTAGAAATTGGTAAAATTGTAGCTCCTCAAGGATTAAAAGGAGAATTACGAGTTTATCCCAATTCGGATTTTCCCGAACGCTTCGAGAAATCGGGACAACGTTGGTTAAAGCGATCGCATGATAACCAACCGCAACCTGTGGAACTATTAGGGGGGCGTTACGTTCCTAATAAAGGGATCTATGTGGTGAAACTTGCTGGCGTGGACAACCGGGAAAAAGCCGAAGCCTTGCGGGGTGCAATGCTGCTAGTTCCAGAGAGCGATCGCCCGGAGTTGGGAGAGAATGAATATCATGTCCTAGATGTGCTGGATTTAGAGGTTTTCAACCAGTTAACTGGGGAAGCTGTCGGTGTCGTTGTGGATGTGATTCCGGCGGGGAATATGCTTTTAGAGGTCAAACTCCACCAGCAACCTGAACCAACCCCAGCTAAACCGGAAGCGCCTCTCCCCAACCGAATTAGTAAGCAACGGAAAGTCAGGAAAAAACCCTCCAAACCCGTAACCGTTTTGATTCCTTTTGTCGATGAAATTGTGCCAGTGGTAGACCTTGAAAATGGTCGGATTGAGATTACACCACCTCAAGGTTTGCTATGATTTTTTTACTGAAGTATTTCTTTGAATCGCAGTAGACACATCGATAAAGTCAGCCGAGAACTAAAGTTCTCCTCTTAAAGCTTAAACCCGTTTTAACGGGTTCCTATTATGTCCTGTTATAGCAGTAGACACATCGATGAGGACGTTAACCATGAGTTCATCCCGTAACTTCCTGATTACAGTTGGTTACTTGCCTCTGGTAGCCTTAGCCGGAATTGTTATCATTTTAGTTATATTGCATCAGTTGGGCTGGATTAATGCCTGGTTGTTTCCTCTCAAACACGTTAGTGTTTTTCTTATCTTCGGTAGCGTATCGTGCTGGATTGTAGCTGGGATTAGGAAAAAACCCAAGCAGCCGAGTAAAAAATTGCTCGCACATCAACAGACTAAAACGGCTGGAATTCGATGGAAAATTAGACTTTGCTGGTTATTGGCAATTCTACTATTTATAGTCAATGGTTCAGCATATCTTCTCGCCTACCAGATGACCCATGTTCGAGTTCCAGGACAGCCAGGAATCGGAATACCCAAGCCAAGTAATTCTAGCACACCTTCAGACCGAGGATTGCCATACACTACCCATAAGATTAAAATCAGTGAGTCGGAATGGTTAGAAACCTGGTTAATTCCCTCACAAGCCGCTTTTTCGAGAGGAACTGTCCTTTTATTTCCAGGGAATCTTGGCACAAAAGGGAGTCAACTGATCGCACCTGCCCAAAGTTTTGCTACCTTGGGATATGATTCAATGCTGATTGATTTTCAAGGAGTTGGCGGTTCGAGTGGCAATACTGTCACGATTGGCATCAAAGAAGCCCAAGATGTAGTCGCGGCTTTCAACTATGTCCAAACATTGAACATTAATTCTCCGCTGATACTTTATGGCGTTTCTATGGGCAGTGCGGCGATTATGAGAGCGATTTCGGTGAATAAGATTAAACCGGATGCGGTGATTTTAGAATTGCCTTTTTCTCGCCTAGTCAATGCCCTCAGGAGTCGTCTCAAATATCACAAGATTCCGGCATTTTTGACAGCAGAACTCCTGGTTTTATGGGGTGGACTTCAGCATGGCTTTAACGGGTTTAGCCATAATCCAATTGACTTTGCCAAAGAGTTAGATTGTCCGGCGCTTGTGATTCACGGCGAACAAGATAAGTGGACGACTGTAGAAGAGATTAAGGCATTATTTCAGAATCTCCCAGGATCTAAACAGCTTGTCATTTCGCCCCAGGCAGGTCATCATCAACTTATTGGTGTTGATCGACAACTGTGGGATTCTACGGTAAAGAACTTTTTAAATTCGCTATAAGTCAGCAGAGAACTCAAGTTCTGGCTAAAAGCTTAAACCCGTTAAAACGGGTTCATATCATCTATCTTTTGTGGTTTTAGGTTTTTTTTAGTCGGGGTAAGATGCTTATCTACGGAGTCCTTATATTGACCAAATTATGCTAGTGTGTCAAGATCAAAAATCTCTGGGTGCTTTAATTGTTCCCAATTTAGAGGCGTTGGAACAGGCGTTAGTTCAGGCGGGTGTAGGCGACTCACAGACAACAGTTCCTAAAAATGAATCCTCAACCCATCAAGTGATTGAGGGACAAATCGATTTGAATAGTTTAATTGTGCGGGATTTATTTCGCCAAGAGTTAAATCGGCAAGTCCGCGATTGCCCGGGTTATCGTGCAGATGATCAGATTACCCAGTTTGAGCTAATTGAAGAACCGTTTACTATAGAAAATGGTCTATTAACCCGAACGCTGAAAATTCGCCGTAATCGAGTAACAGATCGGTATCGCGATCGCATTCATCAGATGTTTGGTTAAAACCAGAGTATTTTTAAACAGATATACCGTAGGATTGGCACTGCCCATCCGAATATGAGTAGCGTGCCATTCCAACTAAATTAACGTCCGTAAATCATCCTCATACCCTTACAAATGACAGAAGACAAATGACAATCCCCACTGTTTTCCCACCTACTTACTTGTCTTCCTTTGTGGGATCAACTGGTGGGGGTGGTGGTTGTACAGGGGGTGGAGGAGGTGGCGGTTCTACCGGAATGGCATCAGGTTTAGAAGGTTCAGGGGGTTTTGCTGGTGGAACGGGTGTTTGGGTAGATTCAATCATTAAAAAAAGTCTTGAGAATCTTGCAGAACGTATCTTTTCGGATCTTCTAATAGTTTAGAGGATTGATGATTAACGCTCAACCTTGAAAGCGATATGCATTGTCACCTTGTAGCTGACGATCTTATCATTTTCAACATCAGCCGTCCAATTAACAACTTCTAATCCGCTAATACCCTTTAGAGAAGTGGCTGTTTCGGCTAAACCTTGTTGTATGGCATCATCAAAACTTTTTGATGAGGAAGAAACAACTTCAATAACTTTGGCAACAGACATAAATCGTCTCCTATAGCTGTCTTCACTCAGAATACCGAGTTGGATTGGGCATTGAGCCTATCTGTGGGTAGAGATTGAAAGTAATAGCAGAAGGCAGAAGCTTGATTACTGTTCCCTGTTCCCTGTTCCCTTTCCTCACCCCAATACTTATTCAGCCACCCCGATGTAGGACAAATAGCTATTTTAATTTCTTTTTCAACTCTGGGTCATCCGTATCACCAAACAAGAGTGCGATCGCGCGGGTTGATTTAAACTCTTGACTAAATACAATCAGAGACATGGTCATCGGAATACCCAGTAGTGCGCCCGGAATCCCCCACACCCAACCCCAGAATACAATCGACAATAGCGCCACAAAGGGTGAAAGCTTGAGAGTACGTCCCTGAAGACGGGGATCAACGAAGTTGCCTAAAATCACTTGAATGACAGCCAAACCCACCAACGTTGCTACTCCCCGCCCAATTCCTTGAAAAATTAGCGCCAGTAGCGTGGGCGGGATCACCGCGACAATCGACCCTAAAGTGGGGATGTAGTTGAGAACAAATGCGATCAATCCCCAAACCAAGGCAAAATCTACCCCTAGCACCCAACACCATAAACCCGTCAGTATACCTGTCAGAACACAGGTGAACGACTGAATTAGAAGATAGCTTCGCAGCTTATCGCTCATTCTCACGACAGCATTGATCACCTTAGCACTGGTTTTAGACGCCAAACTCCGTTCAATTTTTTCTCGGTACTGTCCGACTTCGAGTAAAAGTAAGACGAGTAACGAAATTATTAAAATAAATAGGCTTAACCCATCCCAGAGAAACTTGAGTCCGCCGATTGCTTCATTGGTTAATTGACCTTGAGATCCTTGGGAGGATAACTGTTCCACAGGAAGTCCCCGTTGTTTTGCCCAAGCCATCGCATTCTGGAACATCTGCTGCAAACGGTCAAGGTATTGAGGTGCTTTAGGTTCCACGATTTCTGCACTCAGTAGCAGTGCGCCGATGGCTAAGCCGACAACGCCAGCCAGAACCAGCATGACAATGACCAAACTCAGCCAATGGGGTACATGACGATTCAGCCAACGTTGCAGGGGATGGACTAACACCGCGATGAAAAAGGCAAACGCTAAGGGGATGGTAATTGCACTGGTTGCCTTCAGCGCCGCGATCGCTAAGATAGTGGCGATGATCGTCAGTAGGATTTGAATCGTTTTTGCCGATACGCGCATAGACAGGTCTTGAGTGATCCATCTATATGTGTGCGATCGATGCCTTTCCCTGTCATCTACCTTAAGACTTGCCTTGAAAATGCTTAGGCTGCTACCTCTCAGTCGAAATGTATAAGCAATATCCCCTAACACAGCAGAAATTGGTTAGAATGTCTATCGAGACTCAAAACGGTGACTACGTTTGTTTTCAGTATTCATAGGTTTTCCCCCTAAAGTATTGACAGGCTGTTCTCCGAAATCTTGACTCTCGACACACTTTCTGATTGGGGAGAACATCAATCGATGTCAATTTATGTAGGCAATCTCGACTACTCCGTGACCTCTGAAGACCTTACCGAAGTCTTTGCCGAGTACGGTACTGTCAAGCGGGTTCATTTGCCCACTGACCGCGAAACAGGTCGTATGCGGGGGTTTGGTTTTGTGGAAATGGGAACGGAAGACGAAGAAGCCTCAGCAATTTCTGAGCTAAACGGCGCTGAATGGATGGGTCGTGAACTCAAGGTCAATCAAGCGCGACCTCGTGAAGATCGGGCAAAAAGCGGTGGTGGTCGCAGAAACAACCGCTTCTAGGTTTTGAGTTACCTCTGGCGCTTCTTTTGAATCTCACGAATCCAATCACCTCTCAATAGAAGCGTTTTGTTGTATTGATGGAGACATCTAAAATGGCTAAACGCCGTAATTTGAAAAAAGAGAAAGCCTCTCGCAACCAAGCCTATGCTCGACAGTTTCGCAAGAAGTCTTCTTCTTCATCATTCTCAAGAAACAAACGTTTTTATGGGAATCGTGATAACAAAAATGAAAATGAAGGTGAAGGCGAAGAAAAAGAGGCTGAGTAGTAACTACTCAGGACTCTTGTCTGGAGTGAAAGCAATCTCATAAAGCTCCGATAGCACTGATAAAATAAGGGACAGGTTAGCTAACCTGTCCCTTATTTGGTTGAATCAAGCGAGTTGACTGGGATGAATAAGCGCTGGACTTAGAAATTCATTTCAGCCGCTTGTACTTTCTCAATCTGCTTTTTCTTCAAGACGAGGAAGAGTTGAGAAAACATAATCGCAACAATGAAGACCATTAGCCACTTAATCCGAGCCGGGTCTTGTAAGACAATTTCGCCGTCTACTTGACCAAATCCACCCACATTAGGATCAGTGGTTAACGCTTCACCTGCGGTGACTTCTTGCCCTTCGGAAACCACTAATTCCGGTCCTGCGGGAATGGTATTTACAACTGTGTCACCTTCAGGGGTTTGAAGAGTAACGTCGTAGCCGCCTTCTTCTAACTTGGTAATTTGAGAAATTAAACCGGCTTTTGCTGAATTGTAGACCGTGTTGTTACTCTTATTCCCAGCCGGATAAACCTGACCACGACCTCGGTTAGCGCCAACGTGAACCGAGTATTTACCAAAATGGACATCTTTTTCCGTTTTTGGATTCGGAGAAAGAACCGGGAAAACAATTTCTTGATACTGTTCACCCGGTAGGGGACCAATAATCACTACGTTTTCCTGGTCGGCGCTATAGGGCTGGAAGTAAAGTCCGCCAACTTCTTCCTGTAATTCTTCAGGAATGCGGTCTTCGGGAGCAATTTTAAACCCCTCGGGCAACATGACCACAGCGCCGACATTCAGACCGCCTTTGGAACCATCTCCTAAGACCTGTTGGGTATCCAGGTCATAGGGGATTTTTACCACAGCTTCAAAGACGGTATCCGGTTTAACGGATTGGGGAAGTTCCACTTCTGTGGGTTTGGCTGCGAGGTGACAGTTAGCACAAACAATCCTTCCAGTCGCTTCGCGGGGAGTTTCCGGGGCGGTTTGCTGCGCCCAGAACGGATAAGCCGCCGCCGACTGGGGAAGGGAAATATCACTAATGAAGAAAAATGCCGCTGTTGCCAAAGTCAGCAAGAGGGCTTGGGTAATAATCCGCTTGCTGCTTTTGTACATCACCGATAAAGAAGGTGTTCTCATCGCTTAAGGAAAAAATTCACAATTCAAAAATGGGCTATGTCATTTGCCCCTAACGAAGGACAAATGACGAAAACAATTAAGTCCACCAAGGATCGTTATCCGTGCGGAAATCGGTTTCCGTCCACTGGGAAAAGGTCAGGGTATCGTCTTCGGTGACGTCGGCGTGAACCAAGGCTAATGACAATGGAGCTGGTCCGCGTACCACTTTGCCCTGACTGTTGTACTGAGAACCATGACAAGGGCAGACGAATTTGTTCTCACTGGCATTCCAGGGAACAACACATCCCAGGTGAGTGCAGATCGCGTTGATCCCGTAGTCCGCGATCGCTTTGTCTTCGGTCACGACTACATAAGTGGGATCACCTTTGAGTCCTTGAGCCAAGGTGCGATCGCCTGGGTTATGGCTGCTTAAAAATTCGCTAACCTGGATATCATTGCCCAAAGCATCCTTAGCGGTGACACCACCGCCAGCACCACCACTTGATGGGGGAATAAAGTACTTGACGATTGGATAGAGGGCACCGACGAAAGTACCCGTAATCGTACCAAACGTCAAGAGGTTCATGAATTGACGACGCCCCATATCGGGGACATCTGGGGAGCCAGATACTTGAGCCATAACTGAACGCCTAAGGGTATATTTTTTTTAACAACTCTGGGATGATTCCCAGCATTTTCTTTACCCCGCTCCTTTTATGAAGAGGGATTCAACCGCGAGCAGGGTTGCCACAATCCTTATGTAAGTAAGGATTTAAGGCGTAAGCTATGAGTATTATTACATTTTTTGTACGCTTCTCATAAAGTAAAGAAACTTTATCTTTGTAAAAAAATGTAAACAATCAGCCAGGTAAGGGATCTATGACAGGACAAGAGTTGCACCAAATCCTGCTCAGCAAGTGGGGACGCTCTTATGACATCCAGCTTCGGCGGACTCAGGGAAAAATTTTTGTTCAGGTGATGTGGAAGTACCTAGAGCAAAAGTCGTTTCCCCTGTCTGAAGCCAAGTATCTAGAGCGTCTGGACGCCATTGCCCATTATCTTCATGGTTGGGGTGCGGTTCCCCAAGTGCAAGAGTACATCGAGCAAACTCGTGAACGTCCCCGACTGGGGAAAGCCGTGAGTATTCCCATTGAGATGGGGGAACGGGCGTCGGAATGGATGTTGGATGATTTTTAGGAGGCAGGAGGCAGAAGGCTCGTGGGAACACAATACCGCTCATAACACCATATATAGTGTATTTCTGGATCTGGTGATTGCTTACGGTCTAACTGGGGCGCTCACACCTTAATTCATAGTCAATTAATTGATTTAATAGCTAAATGAATAGCAGCCTGAAAGATGTATATTTAATTTTGTGTGAGGTGATCAGACCACAAATTAGCTTTAGTATGCTCCAAAGTAGCTACGCTATATGTAGCGCAGCTACGTAAGTCCTGTCCATCCTCTTTTTCCCTCCCTTCATAGAAGCTTTACATAACACCCTCGTTTTCTTCATCAACACTTCACAGCCCGATTCGAGAAAATAGAGTATTTTTACTTATAGATAAAGCTAATTACTTTTATAAGTAAGTTCTATTAGCCAGGAAGGTTGCGAATGACTAGCATTTCCCCGAAATTAGCATTTGCCGCTGTAGGAGCTGTTTTCGTTACATTCTCCTGTCCAAAAACAGCACCCGCTACCACTATTATTTTTCAGGACAGAACCTCATTTAACCAATCACTTGACAGTGATCCATCATTGATTAAAACAGTGGAAGGATGGGATAACCTTTCACAAGGAACAATCATTCCCAGTGGGTCAACTCTCAATGGCATAACCTACACCTTGACTACAGGAGATGCTGCGATTGTCGGTGGTGTAAATATTAGTCAATTTAATAATTTATTCTTTTCAACACTGGATTTTTTACCGACCCGAGATACAATCACATTTGGATTTGAGCAGCCAATTCTTGCTTTCGGAATTTCCTTACCTGCCACGTTTGGTATAGCAACCGGAGATTATTTTATTGAAACCGATATTGGCGATGTAGCTCCCAGTTTTTACGATGCTCCTCCGGGAGCGGAAGGCAAAGATATTGGAGCCTTTGCTGGATTAATTTCTGATCAGCCTTTCAGTTCTGTAACCCTTCACGGCGTTGCCAATGCTCGCTATGGAATGGATGACTTAACCTTTGCCAAAAGCATAACAGATGTTCCCGAACCTTCTACTGTGTTAGGTTTACTATCCCTTAGTGTGTTATCTCTGGGTTTACCACTAAAGCGCAGAAATAGAATTTAGCTGTACCCTAAATTCTCAATTAAGCGGGGAAATATACACTTAAAAACTATAGAGAGGTATGCTCATGAAGTTTATCTATAAACAACTTACCTTAGCTGCCGCTGGTGCTGCTGCCTGTACCATGCTAGGTTTAGTTGCATCTCAATCGGCAGATGCAGCATCTTTGTATTCTCTGACCGACCTTGGATCTCTTACAGGAAAGACTTACAGTTACGCCAGAAGCATTAACAATTTGGGTCAGGTAGCCGTCAACGCTGGCGGTCATGACGGTCATGCCTTTGTATATAGTGATGGTCAGTTAATTGAAATCGAGCCACTCCTAGGTGACAATGTTCTTGCTGTTTCTGAAATCAACAACTTTGGTCAAGTAGTGGGTAATTCAGTTAACACTAACAGCTTCACTGGAAATCACCCCTTTGTATACAGCAATGGAACAACACAGAGCATCGGCATTAGCGATGGCATTCCCTATGCCATTAACGATTCGGGTCAAATAGTTGGCGGAGCGCACGGCATTGGTGCTTTTTTGTATAGTAATGGTACGACAAGTAGCTTGCTTCCTGAAGGTAATATCGCTTATGGCATGAACAATCCTGGTCAAGTGGTCGGCATTTTCGGTTCTCCCAGCCGAGCCTTTTTGTACGACAACGGCACAATTACTAATTTAGGTACTCTTCCTGGTCATAACTACAGTACAGCCCAAGATATTAACGACTTAGGTCAAGTGGTAGGAACTTCAGCTCCCAGTGGTGTCAATGACGGTATGGCTTTTCTATACAGCAGCAACACAGAGATGATTAGCCTGGGCAGACTGTTTCCCACTGATACTTACAGTGTCGCTAGTGGTATTAACAACTTGGGTCAAGTGGTCGGCTGGTCAGGTAATAACCCTAGCTTTTATTCGGAGAGCGGCGTTGGTATCCGTGCCTTTCTCTATAGCGACGGTGTAATGCAAGACCTTAACGAACTGATTGCTCCCGGTTCCGATTTTATCCTTACTCAGGCACAAGGTATCAATGATCAGGGGCAAATCGCGGGGGCTGGCGTTATCAATGGTGAACTTCATGCTGTTCTGTTGACACCACAGCCATCTCAAGGAGTCCCTGAACCAACTGCAACGCTGGGAATCTTGACCTTCGGTGCAATAGGTGCGGGTTCGCTACTAAAGCGAAAGAGCGCCTAATTTTGTCGGGTGGGCAAATTACAGCGTTTTCAGATTCGATGTGGTACGCCATTTCCAAGAGTAGAAAAGCACTGTTTTATCGTTACTGTACTACACCGTGACATGAAAGTGCTGTACCATCGCTGACTACCTGATTTATTACTCCCAACCAGTGGCTTTGTCGGGGTTTGGAGACCAAACCCCTACGAGCGGATGGGATTATGAACGGTGACGAGTTTTGTTCCATCCGGAAACGTGGCTTCAACCTGGACTTCCTGCACCATCTCTGGTATGCCGTCCATGACATCATCCCGTGTTAGCAGAGTGGTTCCATCACTCATTAACTCCGCCACCGTGCGTCCCTCTCTCGCCCCTTCTAAAATAGCCGCCGAAATATACGCGACGGCTTCAGGATAATTCAGTTTGAGTCCGCGTGCTTTGCGTCGTTCCGCGAGTAAGGCGGCGGTGAAAACCAGTAATTTATCTTTTTCCTGGGGTGAGAGTTGCATAATGGCAATGGATAATTAGACAGTAGACGCGATTTAATCAGCTAAAATCAACTCTATTAAAGTTCGTACATAGTCCTCAAACTCTTACAAAGGACAAATGACCAATGACAAATGACGATCATAGCCATTAACTTTAATTTTCCCACCTACTTACAGTAGCCAAACTCGTGGCTTGGAAACCGTGCGTCCCAGATAAGTAAGACGCAGACACTGCCACACCTCTGTAAACCAATGTCGCACCTCAGTGGTTGATGAACCACGATAACGGCATAATAATCCTTGTTCCTGAGTTTGGGTCACTCCGGCTTCTCCTTGGCGTTGGTTGGCTGTCCACAAGCTTCTAGCATTATCCACGATCGCGGATGATACAGGTTGCCCGATCCAGATCAGCGTTCCGACAATTGGCTGTCCAGCTAATCCATGGGGACTATCGAGTACCGCTTCCCCTCCCGGTAACCACTGACGATCAATCCACAATGGGTGTCCTTGCTGCCAAATTTCGGTATGCGATCGCCAATCCCCTTGTAAGAACCGTTCCTTCCTAGCAGTACGCCCAAATCGGGTAATCTCCCAGGCTAACCAACTGGCGCCCGGAGCTAATTCTACCGTCATCTGCTGCTGATAAATGGCACCATTAAATACAATTGTTTGCTGAGGTAACCATTCCAAACAAGCCCCCGCCTCGACGTGGATATGAATCTGTTGTTTGGCAGCTTGTCCATTGCTGCGATAGATTTTACTCGCCGCCGCCGTGGTAATCAAGGCTTGGCTATCTTCTTGTAGGTGGATGGTTTGTGACAAGCGATCGCCACCGACAATACCCCCGGCTGTATGTAAAACTACCGTATGACAAACTCTTTGTCCTTCGGGGTAAAAAGGGCGCTGCACCTTCAGAGGGGAAGTTATGCGATCGCGCACTAAGCGGGTTTCACCTTGATCATCGGCATAAACTAACTCTAAACTGCCTTGCCATTCTGTTTTGGTATTAGACATTCAGATTGGGGATCAATGAATGGGTTTTCCACAATGAGGACAAAATTTTCCGGTTCGCTTACGTTTGAGCGGGTGTCTCACTTGAAGTTCTTCCGAGAATCCAGACGCCAATATACCAGCAGGTAAAGCAAATATACCAATTCCCAGCACCGCTAATGTCGCACCTAGTAATTTCCCGATCAGCGTGACTGGATAGACGTCACCGTAGCCTACGGTGGTTAAGGTAATCACACCCCACCACATGGACATGGGGATATTCGGGAACGCTTCCGCCTGCGCTTCATGTTCGGCAAAATAAATTAGACTAGAGGCGCAAAACAATAAGATAAATAAAACAAAAAAGGTTATAATTAATTCCTCTTTCTTTGACCGAATTACTCGTCCTAATGTTCTTAATGAAGCTGAATAACGGCTTAGTTTCAAAATTCTAAAAAATCGGAATAGTCGTAAAGATCTTAAAAATCGCAAATCGGGGAATAGGAGCGGCAGATAAAAAGGAAAAATCGCAATTAAATCGATTAGCATTAAAGGGGTGAACATGAATCTTAACCGTCCCCTGATCGAATGCTTATAGTCCGGATTTACTGTACATATCCAAACTCTTAAGATATATTCCACGGTAAATACAGCAATTGAGACCTCCTCAAAAAGGATAAAGTATTGTCTGTACTGATTCCAAATCTGATCAACTGTTTCCAAGGTAAAAGCCATCAAGTTGAGGGCAATTAATGTCCAAATAAATATATCAACTATCTGGCTAGCCGTACCCCTAATGTCCGTCCGCTCTAAGATTTGATAAATTCGCACCTTAAGTCTGTTTATCATGGCGTCTTTTGCTGAGGGATGATGCATAAAAGACTAATGCTCTATTGAATACATGGATTATTTCATTTCCTGTTCCTTGTTCTTTAATATAGCTGACCGGGATAAAATAGAGTAAGCTCAATAACCAATGACATAAGACATAAGACATAAGACATAAGACAAAATTTTTCAAAGTCGATGGAATGGTTCCCAATCTAGAACATCTTCTAACAACGCCCTGTAACCCATCACATTGGGATGAAGTCCATCTGAAGACAGTTGCTTTGTCCACCAAGATGTTCCCCGATTCATCCAGACATCAAAAATATCCAGATAAGGAATCTGGCGTCTCAGACAAGCCAGACGGGTAGCTTCTTTGTAGCGGTACTGATCAGCATGAGTATAGTAGAAGCAATCCAGAAAAGGCATCTTCGTCTCATCGACAGGAACCATCCCCACAAACAGAACCGGACATAAGCGCTGGGCTTGATCGAGTAGATTTGCCAGTTCCTGTTGAAAGCTATCAAAGTCTGTATAATTCCGCCCCGTAGGACGTCCGACACGGGCAGAATCATTCACGCCTACAGACAAGATTATGGCATCAGGGACGCGATTTCTCAGTTCCCCCCGACGGCGAAACTCATGTTCGAGACGTTCTTCGACTTGCTTGACACCATCACCTCGGACGCCCAAATTGTAGAGGACATGACCGGGACTATCGGGTAACATGTATTGGCGTCGCAGCCGTTCAACCCAGCCCCCACCTTCGGGATCACCGAATCCATAGATCAGGCTATCTCCCAAGACAACCAGTTTAAGGGGATGTCCTGGATTTCGGTGAGAGGGATGAAGGCGAGGAGCAACGATGGTTTGCATAGACAGTTGTAGTTCGTCAGGTGTTTGTTAACAAATCGATACATTTGCAGGAATTGATACAATGTTACCTTATCGGAGGCTCACGTCATACTCGCTAAATTGGGTGTGTCAGCCAAGCCGGACGTTAGCCAAAGCCCAGTTAAGATGAATGGCACTGAAAAGCGTGTATATGGGGATTGCCGAAACCCTTGATATCCCGTAGGGTGGGCTGTGCCACGCCAGCTTATGCGTCAGTACCATTCCAGTTAAGATAACGAGGATGGTTTCCTCAAGTGGGGAAATCATCCTTGAGAAACCTTTCTCCCCACAGACCATGATTCAAGCCTTACCTAAACCTGTAACATTCGATGAATTTATTGCTTGGTATCCGCAGAAGTCAGAACACCATTATGAACTTCACAATGGAGTAATTATTGAAATGCCTAAACCTACGGGAAAACATTCGCGGATAGCAGGTTTCCTTATCGCTGAACTAAACTTTGAAATCAGAAGGGCTTCATTTAATAGTTTTATTCCTAAAGAATGTGTGATTAAACCCATCCCTTATGAGTCTGGCTATGAACCGGATGTTATTGTGTTGAATTCCCAGACTATCGGAGATGATCCCCGATGGGAACGGGAATCTATTATTACTCAAGGATCTTCCGCACGTCTGGTGGTCGAGGTTGTTTCCACCAATTGGAGTGATGATTATGCGCTGAAGCTGGAAGACTACGAGGCGATGGGTATTCCTGAGTATTGGATTGTGGACTATCTGGGGTTAGGGGGGAGGCGTTACATTGGCAACCCCAAACGACCGACATTTAGTGTATACCAACTGATTGACGGTGAATACCAGGTGACTCAGTTTAGGGGAAATGACCGCATTGTTTCACCCACATTCTCGGATCTAAATTTGACGGTTCAACAGGTCTTTCAGGCTGGGGAGTGATTTTTGATACAAAAAAATATCGTATAGCGGTTTTCTATAATTTCTTTAGCTAGAGTAGCTAGAGCTATCTTAAATAATGTCCAACAAGTTAACTAACGACAAAGTGACAGATCAAACAAATTCCCTGGTCAAAGAAAAAGAAAAAGTGAAAACCGACAAAGGCAAATCCAAGAAATTGAAGAAGAAAGTTTACAAACGGGAATTGCGTCGGCTACAGGTTGAGTTAGTCAAATTACAGGAATGGATTAAACAAAAGGGATTAAAAGTCGTCGTCGTTTTTGAAGGGCGGGATGCAGCCGGAAAAGGTGGCGTGATCAAGCGGATTACAGAATGCTTGAATCCCCGTGTGTGTAAAGTGGTGGCGCTGGGTACACCCACAGAGCGAGAGAAAACTCAATGGTATTTTCAACGCTATGTGCCATATTTGCCAGCCGCCGGGGAGATGGTACTGTTTGACCGCAGTTGGTACAATCGAGCGGGTGTGGAACGAGTGATGGGGTTTTGCACGGATGACGAGTATCAGGAGTTTCTGCGATCGTGTCCAGAATTTGAATGCATGATTCAGCGATCGGGAATTATTCTGATCAAGTATTGGTTTTCCGTGAGTGACGATGAGCAAGAACGCCGTTTTCGTAGCCGCATGGAAGATCCAACCAAGCGCTGGAAACTTAGTCCGATGGATTTAGAGTCTCGCGCTCGCTGGGTGGAGTATTCTAAAGCCAAGGATGAAATGTTTGCGGCGACGGATATTAAGCAATCACCTTGGTATGTGGTGGAAGCCGATGAGAAAAAACGCGCCCGTCTCAATTGTATTTCTCACCTGTTAAGTCTGATTCCCTATAAAGATTTAACACCAGACCCGATTGAGTTACCCCCCCGACAGCCAGAATTGGAGTATCACCGTCCGCCTATGTCTACTCAAACGTTTGTCCCGGAGGTTTTCTAGGGTTTCGGTGTAGGGTGTAGGGTGTCGGGTGTCGGGTGTCGGGTGTCGGGTGTCGGGTGTCGGGTGTCGGGTGTGGGAAGATGAGGGAGGGGAGCAACGAATGACGAATGACAAATGACGAATGACGAATGACCAAATCGATTGACAGCGATCGCACCTGCTGCACATAATGGTGATTTGTGTAAACTTTAGCGCGTATAATAAACCCTTGGCTAACGTTGTTGTAATCGGTGCCCAATGGGGCGATGAAGGAAAAGGTAAAGTCACCGACTTACTAAGCAAGTCCGCAGATGTCGTCGTCCGTTACCAGGGGGGGGTCAATGCGGGACATACCGTTGTGGTTCAGGGTCAAACCTTTAAGCTGCACCTGATTCCCTCTGGGATTTTATATCCAGAAACAGAATGTATTATCGGCTCGGGGACAGTAATTGACCCCCAAGTTCTGATTGGTGAACTCGACCAACTCGAACAGTTAGGCATTTCTACCCAAAAGCTGCTAATTTCCGAAACTGCCCACGTCACCATGCCTTACCATAGGTTAATTGACCAGGCATCGGAAGAGCGACGGGGAAACCATAAAATTGGCACCACAGGTCGGGGAATTGGTCCGACTTACGCGGATAAATCAGAGCGCATCGGTATTCGGGTTGTCGATTTGATGGACTCGGATATCCTGCGAAAACAGCTTAATTGGACAATTAATTATAAAAATGCTGTTATAGAAAAACTCTATAATTTACCGCCCCTCGACCCTACTACCGTGATCGATCAGTATCTCGCCTATGCTGAACGATTACGTCCTCATGTTGTTGACTGTTCGCTCAAAATTTATGATGCGATTCAACAACGACGCAATATCTTATTTGAAGGGGCGCAAGGGACGTTACTTGACCTAGACCATGGAACCTATCCCTATGTCACCTCCTCGAACCCAGTAGCAGGTGGTGCTTGTGTGGGTGCAGGGGTAGGACCGACGATGATTGATCGGGTTATTGGTGTCGCTAAAGCCTATACAACCCGTGTCGGTGAGGGACCATTTCCTACAGAACTCCATGGCGAACAGGGACAACTATTGTGCGATCGCGGCGCGGAATTTGGGACAACAACCGGACGCCGCCGTCGCTGCGGTTGGTTTGATGCGGTCATTGGACGCTATGCGGTTCGCATCAATGGGATGGATTGTCTGGCAATCACCAAGCTTGATGTTCTTGATACCCTAGAAGAACTAAAGGTTTGTGTCGCCTACGAAATCAACGGTCAACGCTGTGAGGATTTTCCCAGCAATTCACGTCGGTTTGCTCAGTGTAAACCCATCTATAAAACTCTACCCGGTTGGCAACAATCCACCGTTCACTGTCGGACATTGGAAGATTTACCCAAGCAGGCGCTAGCTTATCTAAAATTCCTGGCAGAACTGATGGAAGTGCCGATCGCACTCGTGTCTTTAGGTGCTAGCCGTGACCAGACTATCATCGTAGAAGATCCCATCCATGGACCTAAACGAGCATTACTCGACGCTAATGGTATCCCGGTAACATCGGGATAACTTGCCTTATGTCTTATGTCATACCATAAGACGAATGATTGACAAAGAATCGCCAACACCAATACTTGAGCCAAAAGATTAGCTATGGAAGTTAAAGTTGAATGTCACAAGCGAGCCGAGGGAAGTAAGCCCAAAGCCTTACGTAGAGAGGGTTTAATCCCAGCAACACTCTATGGTCATAAGGGGGCTGAATCTGTCGCACTCACGGTTGAAGCTAAAGCCGCAGAAACCTTACTCAAGCAGGCTGATATTAATCATACCGCTGTTCAGGTCAACATTCCTGACCTGTCTTGGAAGGGAAAAGCGCTGCTGCGAGAAGTACAAACTCATCCCTGGAAACCAATCCTCTATCACCTGAGTTTTTTCTCAGTGGCAAGTCAGGATACTATCCAAATCTCCTTACCTGTAAATTTGGTGGGAACAGCGTTTGGCGTGAAGCAAGGCGGCATTTTAGAACATGTGATGACGGAACTTCAAGTTGAATGCGCTCCGGATAATATTCCAGAAGCCATTGAGGTTGATATCTCCAACTTGGATATCGGTGCCAGCTTGCATGTTCATGAAATTCTATTGCCAGCAGGTGCTACCGCGATGGATGATCCCCAACGAACTGTTGTTAATATCCTGGGTGCGCCCACGATGCCAGCTGAACCCTCTGAAGAATCTGAGGTGGATGAAGCAATGTCCTTGTTAGCGAACGGAGAAGAAGAAGAAGAAATTTAACGTTAGAGACATCGTTTTTTGAGCCAGGGAACACTAGATTATCCCTGGCTTTTTTATTATTCATCACTGGTTATAAGAGTTATTTTTGTGTAGATTAAGCGATATGTCACAACGCCCTATTTCGGATCTAATTCATCAAATGAAGCAACCGGATTTTTATCCTCATCCGGTTCAAACACCGATTGATTTGATTCAGACTCATGTGTCTTATGTATTTCTCACGGGGGATTATGCCTATAAAGTCAAGAAAGCGGTTAACTTTAGCTTTTTAGATTTTTCCACATTGGAGAAACGAGAGCATTTCTGTTGGCAAGAGTTGCAGATGAATAAACCCCAAGCACCGGAGATTTATCTGGATGTCTTGCCGATTAGTCAAAAGGGCGATCGCTTGATTCTAGGGGATGACTCTCAGACTGTAGAGTATGCCTTGAAAATGCGCCAATTCCCCCAGGATGCCTTGTTTAGCACGCGCTTCGAGCAAGGCAAATTGACGGCAACGGATATGGAGAACCTGGGACGAGTCGTGGCTCAATTCCATGGTCAAAGCCAAACCAATGACTATATCCGCAGTTTCGGTACACCTGCCAAAATTCGTGAGGCATTTGTCGAAAATTATCAGCAAACGGAAAACTATATTGGTAGGGCGCAAACCCAAGAGCAATTTCAAGAAACGAAACAATTTAGCGATCGCTTTTTTGCCCAACGAGAGGCGTTATTAGAACAGCGCCTAGACAATAACCGGATTCGGGAATGTCACGGGGATTTGCATCTGAGAAATATTTGCCTGTGGCAGGATAAGATTCAACTGTTTGATCGGATTGAATTTAATGAACCGTTCCGCTTTGTGGATGTGATGTACGATATCGCTTTTGTAGTGATGGATTTGGATGCGCGGGGGGCTAAGGAGTTGGGGAATGTGTTTCTGAATACCTATTTGGAGCAAACTGGAGATTGGCAAGGGTTACAGGTATTGCCTTTGTACTTATGTCGCCAAGCTTATGTGCGGGCGAAAGTCACCTCATTTTTATTGGATGATTCAGCGGTTCCGGAGGAGACGAAACAAGATGCGGCGAAAACAGCCGCCGACTATTATCGGTTGGCTTGGGACTACACGAAAACGAATTCCGGACAAGTTGTGATTATGTCCGGGTTATCGGGTTCGGGGAAAAGTACAGTAGCGCGACAATTGGCGCAGCAGTTGGGAGCGATTCACCTGCGATCTGATGCAGTACGGAAACATTTAGCGGGTATTCCGTTGGAGCAAAAAGGATCTGATCAACTGTATACTCCCCAGATGAACCAGAAAACATACAATCGCCTGTTGGAATTGGGCATCATGTTAGCACAGCAAGGCTTCCCGGTGATTCTTGATGCGAAGTATGATCGACAGGCATTTCGAGGGGATGCGATCACTCAAGCCCAGGCACATCAGTTACCCTTGCGGATTCTACACTGCACCGCCCCTATTGAAGTCCTACGCGATCGCCTCTCATCCCGCACTGGAGATGTATCTGATGCAACTACTGATTTACTCAGTCGCCAACAAGCCACGGCTGAACCCTTCACCGAGGCGGAACAATCCCTAGTCACGACAGTGGACACGACTCAAAATTGGCAATCTCAATTAGGGGCTGCTGAATAAGTCTTGTGGTGGGGAGAGGCAATAGGGAATAGGCTTTCTTGCAATGGTTTTAACATCTCGACTTCGCTCGATGTTGACCCTCTGTCAAAGAAGAGACAAGAACCACTCCAGACACAGCGATTCTTCTGTACCTGGAGTGGTTTCTATCTGTCCATAAGATCGGCAATCCCTGAAAATGCGCCCGATTAAGCGTGACATTCACAACCAGAATGCCCACAGCCAGCTCCGTTGGGATGACCGTTAGCGCAAGCGTCGCTACAGTAATATTTGCCGTCTTTTTGCACGGCTGAATCGGTACTCACCATGCACGCGCAGGAATCACAGGCACATTGCGTTTGAGTGGCAGTTGTCATCTTTCTCTCCACGATAGTGTTTGACTCAATATCTGAACAAGTCTTCAGATATTTTTTTTTAGCATAACACCTGAATGGTCGTTCAGATATTAAATTTCCCTTAAAAGCCTATTGATAAGTAGTCGGACAAAAGAAAACGGCTCTGTACTAAGTTTTGTAAACAAGTCTCAAACCCTTACTTGGGTAAAGCGATCGCACGTTCGTTATTTGGAATACCAGGGTTATCTGGACACACGTCAGTGCGTCGGCAAAGGGCGCACGTCAAAGGGCGCACGTCGGTGCGCCCCTACGGTTGGTTCTGGGATTTTTTTATGCCCAAGGATATAAAGATTTATCAAACCGAGGCTGACCCATCATCGGGGGACTTGTTAACCTGGTTCTATTCCCATCGCCTATACCTAATTATCATTATCATGTCCACCCATCAATCCCTCCCCAAACCTGCAAACGCGAATAAAAAATCGGATATCCAACCGATACCCGCGCAATCTCGACCCCATCCTGTTGTCGCCCAACCGAAAATTGAGTCAACCCTACATTTCGCAGATATTTCAACAGAAACGCAAGTGTAACGCACCATCCCCACATTTAACTGAACCCTTCACCGAGGCGGAACAATCCCTAGTCACGACAGTAAACACGACTCAAGACTTGAAACCACAATTAGCCGAATTTGTCAAATAATGAATAGTTATGTGACTTGCGATACTCCTATGGAATTGCGAATCGCCACAACGACCGATGCAGATGCGATCATCGGGTTCGATCACGTCGCCGCATCTGACGTTGCACGCGTCCAGTTTATTCACGAGCAAATCGAATCGTCCGCGTGTTACATCGCCGTCATCGACGCGAACGTCGTGGCCTACGCCGTCCTGAACTACAAGTTCTACGACAACGGTTGGATTGAAATGCTCTACGTCCATCCGCAATTCAGGGGTCAGGGAATCGGTTCTTCGTTGATCCGCCACTTGATCAACGAATGCCGCACACCCAAACTGTTCACATCGACGAATCAATCCAATGTCCCGATGCAGCGGCTGTTGGCAACGCTGGAATTTGCTCGAAGTGGCCTCATCGAAAACCTGGACGACGGCGATCCGGAACTGGTGTACTTCAAACGACTACGCGATAATGCCACATAACAATGGGTTGGACGAAAGTCGCTGGTGCTTAGCTAGCTGTAGGGTGCGTTAACGAAGTGTAACGCACCATCCAAACATAAAACGGTGCTCCTGCGGCACGAAAATTATGGTCAGATCATTTCTTATGGTCAGCAAAGGTTGAAACCTAAACGAACTCAATCTGCTCTATTCGTCCTGAGGAGAAGCTTCTAAATTTTCCAAATCCGCCAGATCTTGCAATCGTCCCGACGCCCGCTTATTGACGCGCAAATTTTCTAAATCAATGAAGTTCACTAATACACCCGCGAGCTCAATCTCAAGCCTTGCTGCATAACAGGTGGCAAAATCCACCCCATCCGGTGTGGTTAACAAATCAATTCGGTTTGGCGGATATCCTAACTGAATCACCTGATCGGATACCATAAAATCTTGAGGCTGTAAATCAACAGAGGCAAATCCAAATTCCTGCAACGCCTGTATCATACGATTAGCATTATCCAGCGACATCTCAATCCAAATATCAATATCTTTCGTGTAGCGAGGATAGCCATGCAGCGCCACCGCATATCCCCCAATCACCAGATAACGAACCTGATTATCGTTTAACGATTGTATAAACTCTTTGAAATCTTGGTTTAGCACCGTATTTCCAACCCACAAACTCTTGGCGAATGGACTCTAATGCCGCCAGACGCGCCGCATAGGGTTGAGTATGCCAATAGACTGCATCCGATTTAGCCGATCTCATCTCCACCTTAGTAATACGGATCTGACGCTGGTTTGATAGTGATGTCATTGAGAGACTCCAACCCGTAGAATCTAGTCGATTATAGCAATCTTAATGATCAGCCGATCAGATATTTCACAGTGCGATCGCATTAGGGTTGAAATGAAGTGTGATCGCCTGTCGGTCGAATTAAGGATAAACAGAGCGCGATCGCACAGTCAGCCCTTAGACGAGATACCATCGTAATCATCCTTTAATCCTGTGTCCCCTCTCTACTAATGCCTCAGTGCAATCAGTGCTATCAACAGTCCACCTCCCCACCCCTAACCTCCCAATAAATTCAGAGAAATCTGTGTTACCCAAACTCCCCTAAGTCATCAAATCCCAACATAACTGCCGCGACGAATTTCCCTCAAACCATATAAAATAAACAGGATTCAAGAATAGTCACGCAATCACCGACACTTATGCCTCGCCGCGACGATCTTCACAAAATCCTGATCTTGGGTTCTGGTCCCATTGTTATTGGACAAGCCTGTGAGTTTGACTACTCTGGAACTCAGGCGTGTAAAGCCCTCCAACAGGAAGGCTACGAAGTGGTACTGGTTAACTCCAATCCAGCCACGATCATGACCGACCCAGACACCGCAGACCGTACTTACATTGAACCCCTGACTCCGGAAATTGTGGAGAAGGTGATTGCCAATGAACGCCCAGACGCCCTATTGCCAACGATGGGGGGTCAGACGGGTTTGAATGTTGCCGTAACGCTGGCAAAAAACGGGGTTCTGGATAAATACGGCGTTGATCTCATTGGTGCTAAACTTGATGCCATCGAAATGGCAGAAGACCGCCAGCTTTTCAAAGACGCCATGGGACGCATTGGGATTCCAGTCTGTCCCTCCGGAATCGCCAGTAACCTGGATGAAGCCAAAGCCCTTGCCCAACGCATTGGCACTTACCCCCTGATTATTCGTCCAGCCTATACGTTAGGCGGGACAGGCGGCGGCATTGCCTATAACCAGGAAGAATACGAAGAAATGGCACAAGCGGGGTTAGATGCCTCCCCCGTATCTCAAATCATCGTAGAACAGTCGCTGCTGGGATGGAAAGAATATGAGTTAGAGGTGATGCGGGATCTCGCCGATAACGTCGTCATTATCTGTTCAATCGAGAACCTTGACCCGATGGGCGTCCACACGGGGGACTCGATTACCGTCGCCCCCGCCCAAACCCTCACTGATAAAGAATATCAGCGACTCCGGGATTACTCGATTCAAATTATCCGGGAGATTGGCGTGGAAACGGGTGGCTCAAATATTCAGTTTGCCATCAATCCAGTTTCCGGGGACGTGATTGTCATTGAAATGAACCCCCGTGTCTCCCGTAGTTCTGCCCTCGCCTCAAAAGCTACAGGGTTCCCAATCGCCAAGTTTGCAGCGAAGTTGGCGGTAGGGTACACCTTGGATGAGATTCCCAACGACATCACTCAGAAAACCCCCGCCTCCTTTGAACCCACGATTGACTATGTGGTGACCAAAATTCCCCGATTTACCTTTGAAAAATTCCCCAACGCCCAACCCGTACTCACCACCCAGATGAAGTCCGTGGGGGAAGCCATGGCAATTGGACGCACGTTCCAAGAATCCTGTCAAAAAGCCTTGCGTTCTCTGGAAATCGGACGCTACGGGTGGGGATGCGATCGCGCCGAGAAACTCCCCTCCCTGGAACAAGTCCGGTCTGGCTTACGGACTCCTAACCCTGATCGCATCTTTACCCTACGTCATGCTTTACAGTTAGGCATGACCGTGGAAGAAATTTATGAACTCACCGGGATTGACCCTTGGTTCCTGGATAAGTTTGCCGATTTACTGGAAACTGAAAAATTCATCAAGCGTACTCCCTTAAAAAACTTGACAAAAGAACAGCTTTTGTATATCAAACGCCAAGGGTATAGCGATCGCCAAATTGCCTTCGCCACGAAAACCAGCGAAGATGAGGTGCGAACCTATCGTAAGCAACTGGGGGTTGTCGCCGTTTATAAAGTCGTGGATACCTGCGCCGCCGAATTTGAAGCCCTCACCCCCTATTACTATTCCACCTACGAAGAAGAAACCGAAGTCATCCCCTCCGATAAGCGCAAGGTGATGATTCTCGGTGGGGGACCCAACCGGATTGGACAGGGAATTGAGTTTGACTACTGTTGCTGTCATGCGGCTTATGCCCTCGCCAAAGAAGGGTTTGAGACGATTATGGTCAATTCCAACCCCGAAACCGTTTCCACAGACTACGACACCAGCGATCGCCTTTACTTTGAACCCCTGACCAAAGAAGACGTTCTCAATATCATTGAAACTGAGAAGCCAGAAGGGATTATCATCCAGTTTGGCGGTCAAACTCCATTAAAACTCGCCGTTCCCCTCCAAGAGTTTTTAAACAATCCCGAAATCCCTACCTCCGCTCCCACCAAAATCTGGGGAACTTCTCCCGACTCCATTGATATTGCCGAAGATCGGGAACGCTTTGAACAAATCCTGCGCCAACTGGATATCAAACAGCCTCCCAACGGCATCGCCCGCAGTTATGAGGAGGCGTTGGACATTGCTAAGCGCATCGGTTACCCGGTGGTAGTGCGCCCCTCCTACGTCCTGGGTGGACGGGCAATGGAAATTGTCTATTCTGACCTAGAGTTGGAACGGTATATGACTTTTGCGGTGCAAGTTGAACCGGAACACCCGATTCTGATTGATAAATTCTTGGAAAATGCCATTGAAGTTGATGTGGATGCGATCGCGGATCATACCGGGCGCGTGGTGATTGGTGGCATCATGGAACATATCGAACAAGCCGGGATTCACTCTGGCGACTCAGCATGTTCGGTTCCGTTTATTTCCCTGAGTCCCACAGCAATGGAAACGATTCGCACCAGTACCCATCAATTAGCCACAAAGTTGAAAGTCATCGGCTTGATGAATATCCAGTTTGCGGTGCAAGGGGAAACCGTTTACATCCTGGAAGCCAACCCGAGGGCGTCGCGTACTGTTCCTTATGTCTCCAAAGCCACCGGTGTCCCTCTAGCGGCTTTGGCGTCCCGGATCATGGCAGGAGAAACCCTAGAAGCCCTGGGTTTAACTCGCGAACCTCAACTCCAGCACATTGCCGTAAAAGAAGCCGTCTTGCCCTTTGATAAATTCCCCGGTACCGATGTCATCCTCGGACCAGAAATGCGGTCTACTGGTGAAGTGATGGGGATTGATACAGACTTTGGTAAGGCATTTGCCAAGGCAGAATTAGCCGCCGGTCAGCGTTTACCCCTTTCAGGTACTGTTTTTGTCTCCACCAATAACCGGGATAAAGCCAATGTTGTCCCGGTGGTGCGAGACTTGATGGACTTGGGCTTTACTGTCATTGCCACGGAAGGGACACGCCAAGCCCTTAAGGATCAAGGCTTGCAGGTTGATTTAATCCTGAAACTGCATCAAGGGCGTCCCCATGTCTTGGATGCGATTAAAAATAAGCAGATCCAGTTGATTATTAATACCCCAACCGGAGAAGATGCCCAAGCCGATGGTCGGTTAATTCGGCGCACCGCACTGACTTACAAAATCCCACTTGTTACCACGATTGCGGGGGCGAAGGCAACAGCCGGGGCAATTCGTTCCTTGAAGTCTCAGCCTTTAGATGTGAAAGCGTTGCAAGACTACATTTACGAGACTCAGTAAGCAGTGATCGGCATCAACAATGTCCGGTGACCAATGAACCGTTATCGGGCGTTGCGGATCACAAAATAACTGCCTAAAGTTCAATCCGGGTTTGACTGCCATTGCCTAAATGCCAGCAAATCCAATGGACTTTGGGCGAAAACAGGGATTGGGTTCAGGGAGAATGTATTTGTATATACTTAAAAAAAAAGAATCTCCTGATAAATTCTTAAATAAATACGAATTGACCTGAGTTAAAATTACACTGGAAGAAAAATAGACGTAAAATTGGGGTAAGTTGGGTTGTAGAGAGTCAGTGATGGGTAAACTCGCGTTGTCTGAACCGACAGCATCGGTATCCTGTACTGCCATTTCCTGATAGTGATATCAACTCGGTGTGGAAAATGTGACCTCGGCAACAAACAGCAGGAGCAATCCTTAATCATAATCATTCCACCGTAGAATACAGTGTAAGTCATAAACTGCTGCCCCATCGGTCAAATCGCCCAACGTTAATGAATAGTTAAGCAGATTGTGAATTGCGATGGCTGTATCGGTTTCTCAGGCGGCAACATGTCCCAACAGCACTCAAATTCCGGTGTCTTTGAACTCTCCTCCCATAACACCTATTCCGGATACTCTGGTGATCACCTATCTCCAGATGACTGATCCAACTCAATTCCGTCCGGCGTATCTCAACTACCCGGATGGGATAAAAATGATGTGTATGGATACGCCTGATGTTGCCTTCTATCGTTTCCTGTACAGTACCGTAGGCAAACCCTGGCGTTGGCGCGATCGCTTATCCTACTCGGATGAAGAACTGCAAGAGATTCTCACCGCTTCGGAAACCAGTATTCATGTTCTCTATGTCAATGGAGCGCCCGCCGGATACATTGAGTTGGTCAAGCGTCGAGAGGGACCGTCGGGTCGGTTCTACTCGACAGAAATTGTCTACTTTGGGTTGCGCGAAAACTATCTTGGGCGGGGGTTAGGCAAGCATTTACTCAGCCATGGGATTGCTTACGCTTGGAACAAAGGCACACAACGCCTCTGGATTCATACCAGCAATCTGGATAGCCCCTACGCCCTGGATAATTGCATTAAACGGGGCTTTAAGATTTATCGGATTGAGAAAGAACCTATGCCTGAATTGTATCGGGAACCCTAAGGGGAGATGGGGGAGCTGGGGGAGCTGGGGGAGCTGGGAGACAAAATTTCTATAACCCATTACCCTATTGCCTATTGCCTATTGCCTATTCCCTGGCGCGTAGCGCTACATTGTCTTCACTTCATAGAACTACAGCATCAGCGACCAATGCGGAAGTCGCAGAGAAATGGCACAATATTGGTCTGTCGATCAGCAAAAGTCTTAAGCGTAATGGATTAAGGTAGAGAGATAGTTTAATCATTCTCCACCGGATCAGGGTCAACCATTTCCAACGCTATCACTCAACGAATGTATCCATTGCCGTTAAGTTACCGTAGTTAAGCACGAGAGTCAGTGTGAGAGCCTAGAGTTCAGCCTAGCTGTTCGTTCCCTGCCAGTTAGGGATGATTCTCCTTTTCGATTGTCAGGTGTACATTTACTAATCTGGGAAACATTTCCAACAATGTCTCCTAAAGCCAATACTACAGCATCACCCACCGACTATGCAGACTATCGAAAAGACAGAAACCAAACTCCTAGAGCTGAAAACCCGCCTGAGTGAGATTAATGATATCGAAGCCGCCGCGTCTTTGTTGTATTGGGATCAGGCAACCTATATGCCGCCCAAAGGCGCAGCCGCTCGCGGACGACAGTTAGCAACGTTGCAACAAATTTCTCATAGCAAATTTACTGATCCAGCCATGGGTGAGCTTCTAGAGGACTTACGCTCCCTAGAAGCCAGTTTGCCCTACGACTCGGATGAAGCCAGTTTAGTGCGGGTTACCCGTCGCAAATATGAGCGGGCAGCGCGGGTTCCCGCCACGTTTATGGCAAAGTTTTCTCGCCATCGCACCGATACGTATGGGGCGTGGGTGGCGGCGCGGCCAGAAAATAATTTTGCGGCTGTTGAACCCTATCTGGAAAAAACCCTGGAGTTGAGCCGGGAATTGGCGAACTTTTTCCCTGGATATGACCATATTGCTGATCCGTTAATTGATTTTGCCGATTATGGGATGCAAGCTGGCTTTTTGCGATCGCTGTTTGCCCAGTTGCGAGACGAATTAGTGCCGATTGTGGAAGCGATTACCGCTCAACCGATGACGGATGATCGGTGTTTGCATCAGTATTATCCGGCTCAAGATCAGTTAGCCTTTACCTTAAAAATCATTGAGCAGTTGGGGTATGATTTCCAACGGGGACGACAAGATCAAACCCATCACCCCTTTATGATTAACTTCTCTACAGAGGATGTCCGAATTACCACTCGCGTCTACGACAATGACTTAGGACAGGCGCTGTTTAGTAGTATTCATGAAATGGGTCATGGGTTGTATGAACAAGGGATTAGCCCAACCTTGGAAGGAACGCCCTTAGCGGGTGGGACTTCAGCGGGTATTCATGAAAGCCAATCTCGGCTGTGGGAAAATATCGTCGGGCGCAGTCGCGGCTTTTGGCAATTCTTCTATCCCCAACTCCAAGCCGCGTTTCCCCATCAGCTTAAGGATGTTCCCTTAGAGACATTCTACCGAGCTATCAACAAAGTCGTGCGATCGCTCATTCGCACAGATGCAGATGAGGTGACGTACAACCTCCATGTGATGATTCGCTTTGACTTAGAACTGGACTTGCTAGAAGGGAAATTAGCCGTCCGAGACTTACCGGAAGCCTGGAGAGAACGGTATCGGTCTGATTTAGGCATTGTCCCCGAAACGGATATGGATGGCGTTCTGCAAGATGTTCACTGGTATACCAGTCAAATTGGGGGCATGTTCCAATGCTACACCCTGGGCAACTTGATGAGCAGCCAATTTTTTGAAGCCGCCTTAGCCGCTCATCCAGAAATCTTAGCTAACATTGAGCAAGGACAATTCAGTACCTTGCATAATTGGTTAAGAGAAAACATATACCAACACGGTTGCAAGTACACAGCGGCTGAATTAATCAAGGGCGTCACGGGTGCAGATTTGCACATCGCCCCATTCATCCGTTATATCCGGCAAAAGTATGGGCAGCTTTACGATTTGTAAAGATTGCTTGCTTTTTTCTGGGTGGCTCAACCGTATAAAGCACTCGTGCAGCAAGGTGTTTATTCACTGACCTGTTCAATTACCCCTGTTACCCCGCGCCCGAAAAAAAGTGGTTACTCTGCTGTTACCGCTTTGGAGTAGGGCGTTTTTCCGGAGTCATATCTCCCGACGTCTATCCTGTTTGAATTTCTGCTTGGGACATTGTAATGCTCAATTTAATCCAGAATGTACTCGATTGTGAAGAACGCAATGATTTACGTCAATTTGCTAGCCAATTAAAACAATCTGGTCCACGGTATCTACTGCGAAACGATATTCTGTCTGACTTTAGTAAATACTGCGCTGACCAACAAAAACCGGACTATTTTTATCATTCCTCGAATCTAGGACGACTGATTTATTACACCCAGGAAATTATCCTCGATGAAGAAAGTCTTTATCTAATCATCCGACCCAAGATTGCCGAACAAGAAGCGTTTCAAATTCTAGAAGACTTAACCGTTGAGCCGATCGCGATTCAACAACTGCTCGATGTGCGCGATCGCTTTGTCAATCATTATCGTCCCAATGAAGGGGATGTCCTGGAACTGGATTTTAAACCCTTTTATGATTATAGTCCGATTATTCGGGACTCGAAAAACATTGGTAAGGGAGTTCAGTTCCTGAATCGCTTCCTATCCAGTAAACTGTTTCAAGATCCGCGCCAATGGCAAGAATCGTTATTTAATTTCCTCAGTCTCCATGAAGTACAAGGGACTCAACTGCTAATTAACGGGCGGATTAAAAGCCAACAGCAGCTTTCTGATCAGGTAAAATTAGCCCTGGGATTTGTTAGCGATCGCGCCGAGAATGAACCTTATGAAAGTTTTCGTTTCAAGCTGCAAGACATGGGGTTTGAAGCAGGTTGGGGGAATACCGCCAGTCGCGTCCGAGAAACCCTAGAAATCCTGGATGAACTGATTGATTCTCCCGATCACCAGGGATTAGAAGAATTTCTGTCCCGTATCCCGATGATTTTCCGGATTGTCTTAGTTTCAATTCATGGGTGGTTTGGACAAGAAGGCGTTTTAGGGCGTCCCGATACCGGGGGTCAAGTGGTTTATGTCCTGGATCAGGCTCGGAGTTTGGAAAAGCAACTGCAAGAAGATATTAAACTGGCTGGGTTAGAGTTGCTAAATGTCAAGCCCAAAGTTATTATCTTATCCCGGTTAATTCCCAACAATGATGGCACACGCTGCAACGAACGCCTAGAAAAAGTTCATGGCACGGATAATGCTTGGATCTTGCGGGTTCCCTTCCGAGAATTTAATCCCAACTATACCCAGAACTGGATTTCTCGGTTTGAAATTTGGCCCTATCTGGAAACGTATGCAATTGATGCGGAAAAAGAACTCCGGGCAGAATTTCAAGGGGTTCCTGATTTCATTGTTGGCAACTATTCAGACGGCAATTTGGTGGCATTTCTCCTGTCTCGCCGCATGGATGTAACCCAGTGTATTGTCGCTCACGCCTTGGAAAAGTCTAAATACCTATTCAGTAATCTCTACTGGCAGGAATTAGAAGACCAATATCATTTCTCGATTCAATTTACGGCTGATTTGATTGCCATGAATGCGGCAAACTTTATTATCAGCAGTACCTATCAAGAGATTGTCGGTAAGCCGGATAGTGTGGGTCAGTATGAATCCTACCAGAATTTTACCATGCCGGATTTGTATCATGTGGTGAATGGAATTGAGTTATTTTCACCTAAGTTTAATGTGGTGCCGCCGGGAGTGAATGAACAGGTTTACTTCCCGTATACTCGGAGTCAGGATCGGGTGCCTCGCGATTGTGAACGGTTAGAGGAGTTACTGTTTACTTTAGATGATCCGTCTCAAGTCTATGGTAAGTTAGATGATCCGACAAAGCGTCCTCTCTTCTCAATAGCGCGTCTTGACCGGATTAAAAATCTCACCGGGTTAACGGAGTGTTTTGGTAAGAGTAAAGCGTTACAAGAGCAGTGTAACCTGATTTTCGTCGCCGGGAAATTACGCACGGAAGACTCGACAGATAACGAAGAACGGGATGAAATTGTTAAACTCTATCGTCTGATCGACGAGTACAATTTACATGGGAAAATTCGCTGGTTAGGCGTGCGCTTACCGAAGCGGGATTCCGGGGAAATCTATCGCGTGATTGCGGATCACCGAGGAATTTTTGTTCAACCTGCACTGTTTGAAGCGTTTGGTTTGACGATTTTAGAAGCGATGATTTCCGGGTTACCAACGTTTGGCACCCAGTTTGGGGGTCCGTTGGAGATTATTCAGGATAAGGTGAATGGGTTCTTAATTAACCCCACGAATCTGGAAGAGACGGCTGAGAAGATTTTGGATTTTCTCTCTAAATGTGAACAAAATCCCGATTATTGGTTAGAGATTTCCAATCAGGGAATGGAACGGGTGTACAGTACTTATACCTGGAAGATTCACACCAGCCGCCTGTTATCCTTGGCGCGGATTTATGGGTTTTGGAATTACACCTCGAAAGAAAAACGGGAGGATTTGTTGCGGTATATTGAGTCATTGTTCTATCTCATTTATAAGCCTCGCGCCCAACAGTTGTTAGAAGAACATCTGAAGCGTTGATTGTTTGGCGAGGATCGACAGATAAGCCTTAATGTAGGGGCGGGTTTAGGAACAAAAATAATAGTGAAACCCATAACCTTTCGACCAAAACCCGCCCTGTCTCCTCCTGTCACTTTAGCGCGATCGCGGTGTAAAACATATCGGGTTAGGGATTAATTGTAGGTGGGGAATAGGGCGGGTTTCGTTGTTGGGTTTGAGGTGGGTTTCCCGATTGAATCCCTAAACCCGCCCCTACCGATGTGGAATGTTAATATCGGCAAGGTAAGGTGACGCGCCGGAAAATCGGGTCTATTTTCCGATCCAATTTCGATTTTCGGTTCTATTGATAAATAGAATATTGATAAATAAGATGGAATGTAGGGGCGGGTTTAGGAACAAAATTAATAGTGAAACCGATAATATTTCGACCAAAACCCGCCCTGTCTCATCCTGTCACTGTTCCCCGTTCCCGGTTCCCTATTCCCCAACATAACGAATAAAACTCATCTATCTATCAGGAAAAAATCATCTTTATTTAATGATCATCGGATTAACTGAAAGTAAACCCAGTTTCCCCGATGCATCCCTTTTGAAGAGAAATAGCCAAAGCTCAACTCTCAAATGGGATGTATTTAACCATGATAGTTCGATCAACACTCCGATGAAATTTTCCAGCCGTCTATTCAAATTCTTATGTCAAGCCTTACCCAAATTTGACCTTTTTTCACTCCAGGTGCGATTAACGGTAGGCATTGCAGCAGTGTCGATTACGGGATTAAGTGCTGTTGCCATCTGGACGAGTTGGTACATGCAGCAAATCCTGATTAAAGCCCAAAAACATCATATTCAATATCTTAGCGATCGCTTCCCCGATGATGTAGAACTTTATAGTGAGATTATGTCCCTAGAAACAGGGATGCAAAAGGCGATTGAAAACTTAACTACGGGGGATACGCTGTTATGGGTGCGTCGTTCTGATGGCTCAATTCCGGCTCAATCCTCAGCCTTACAGCTTAATCCCACCAATAATTTATTATCCTCAAAGATACCCCTAATTCCTAAACTCTATCGGGTGAACGGACGGTATTGGATCGCGTGTGGTACTCCCTTACAGGTGCAGGGTGAACGGTTGGGTAAGATTTATGTGGCAAAGGATATTACCAGCGAACAAACCATGTTTTTGAGTTTGATTCGCACCTTGGGTATTGCCAGCTTGCTCTCCATTACCGTCATGATTGTGGTCATTTCCTTTTATATTAAGCGATCGCTACAACCGTTATGTCAGATGAGTCAACTCACCCAAACCATTTCCGCTGACGATTTAGGACAAGCGCGGCTGCATCTGGATAAAGCGCCGAGTGAGGTGAAAGAATTAGCGCAAACGTTTGATAATATGTTAAACCGCCTGTTTGAGGCGTGGGAACAACAGCGGCAATTTGTCAGTAATGTTTCCCATGAATTGCGAACGCCGTTGACGATTGTTTCTGGCTATCTGCAAAGTACATTACGGCGCGGGAAAAACTTAACCCCACCTCAGCAGGAAGCCTTAGGAATTGCCGCCTCAGAAGCCGATCGCACGGTGCAACTGTTACAAGATTTATTAGACTTAGCCCGGGTTGATCATGGCAGAATGCATTTTAATTTAGAACCGTTTGTGCTGAATGATTTGGTGGCTGAAGTCGTAGAGATGGCGGCACAATATAGTAATCGAGTGATTCATCGTGATAGCACAAGTGACGTGATTGAAGTGTTAGCCGATCGCGATCGCCTTAAGCAAGTGTTGCTGAATTTAATTGACAATGCGGTAAAATATTCTAATCCCGATCAACCGGTTACCGTAACCTTAGACCAAGCGGGGGAACAAGTCAGGATTCAGGTGTGCGATCGCGGACAAGGTATCCCCTTAGCGCAGCAATCTCGTATCTTTGAGAGATTTTATCGCGGGGATGAGAATCGCGCCCGTTCGCCTGGAGGGACAGGTTTAGGCTTATCGATTGTGAAGACTTTGGTAGAAGGAATGGGGGGTCAAGTTAGCGTGCGATCGCAACTGAGTCAAGGGAGTGTGTTTACAGTATTATTGCCTGCACCAACTTAATATAGGTGGGGATAATTAAAGTTAACGGTGGAGATCGTCATTCGTCATTTGTAAGGGTTTGATGGTTGTTTGTATAACTTAATTAGTTGCGTAGGGTGGGTTAGGCAGGACTTAAATTCAGGCGATAATGATTAATGAACTATCCGCCGTAACCCACCGATAAGCTGTCATGCATTGAAATTGGGAATGGGTAGCGAGCAAGATGCAAAGCCTGCGGCATGGCTTCGCTAAACGCACTACGGCAATGATTTTGCCATTATTGACATTAAGGTTTAAATGCCGAATAGCTTATTAATCGGGTTCGTTCGTAACATTTTATAAAGGGCGCAAGCCTTTGCGCCCCTACGAACGGCATATATTATTTAAATAAACGCGACGTTGATGTCCAATTCTCCACTGGTGTAAACTCTACCTAATACAGTTTTTTCCTGTAAATGGTCAAAGGTGAATAAGGTTATGGTTCAACGAATAAGTAGTCAGACAAAAGAAAGCGGCACGCTCTGACAAGTGCAAGTAAATCACCCTCAAACCCTTACTGTTCCCTGTGACACACCGAGCGTGTTACCGAGCGTGTTACCGAGCGTGTTACCGAGCGAAACCGAGGTATTCCCTATTCCCTGATCTCAACCGTTAACTTTAATTGTGTCCACCCACTTAAATTCATGGATATCGCGCAGTTCTATCAAGCCTGTAACCCAAGTCCCCTGAAATTTGCCAATCCCCAGGATCAGAAGTATTATATCGATTTTTCCTCGGTGCGTGGCGGTAATACGATTAAGGAGATCGGTAGAACTATTACTCGACTATCTCCCAATAAACCAACCTGCCAATTATTTACCGGACATATCGGTTGTGGCAAGTCTACGGAATTGCAGCAACTCAAGCTGGGATTAGAGAAACAGGGCTGTCATGTTGTGTATTTTGAGTCTAGCCACGTCTTAGAAATGGCAGACGTTGACGTGACAGATATCCTACTCGCGATCGCGCGATCGGTGGCAGAAAGTTTGGAAGCGGTTAAAATCAAACTACAACCCGCCTATTTTGTCAACCTGTTTCGCGAGATGGGCGATTTCTTGCAAACCCCCATCGAGTTATCCGAAGCCAAGTTTTCCCTACCTGGGGGAATTGCTGAAATTACCACCAAGATGAAAGACAGCCCCCGGCTGCGTTCTCAGTTACGCCAGTATTTAGAACCGCGCACCAATGGGATTTTAAAGGCAATTAATCAGGAACTCTTAACACCTGCTACGGAGAAACTGAAGCGAATTGGCAAAAAAGGATTAGTGGTAATTATCGATAATCTTGACCGCTTGGATAACACGATTAAACCCACAGGTGAGCTTCAGCCTGTTTACCTATTTGTAGACCGAGGCGAACAATTAAAACAACTGAATTGTCACGTTGTTTATACCATTCCCTTATTCTTGATTTTTTCCAATGCTTTGGGACGATTAACCAATCGATTTGGCGTTGATCCCAAAATATTACCCATGGTTCCCGTGCAATTGCGCCAAGGAGGTGAATGTCAAGAAGGGATAGCGCTGCTGCAACAAATGGTATTAGCGAGGGCGTTTCCAGATATGAATCCGGTTCAGCGCCTAGATTCGATATCAGAACTCTTTGATCATCCCGATACGTTAAAACGATTGTGTCAAATCAGTGGTGGACACGCACGGCAATTACTCATGCTAATCAACCGATGTCTTGAGCGAGATGATCCACCCTTTTCACGAGATTGTCTTGAAGATATTATTCGGTTTCGGCGAAATGAATTAACCTTAGCCATTACCGAGGATGAGTGGATCTATTTGCGGGAGGTAGCGCAGCAGAAAAGTTTAAGAGGAGAAGAGAAATATCAAATTTTGATTCGCGATATGTTCGTCTTTGAATATCGAGATTCTCAGGGGTCTTGGTTTGACATTAATCCCATGTTGGCGGAAGCCGCAGAATTGTAGAGTTCAATGATGTTATTTAAGCTCAACCCCTCACCCCCAGCCCCTCTCCCACCCTTGGGGAGAGGGGAGCAAGAAACAAGTAATTGTAGTAATTGTAGGGTGCGTTAGCGAAGCGTAACGCACCAAATAATCTTGGACTATAATCCGGTAAAACATGGATTGTGTTCTGTTCTCCAGGAGTGGGAATTTTCTAGTCTTCATCGGTTGATGGCACAGGGGATTTATTCGCAAAATTGGGGGGTGAGTGAAGTTCCTGATTTGCCTGGGGGAATTTGGGATGAGTAGCGGATGCGGTGCGTTGAGGATTGGGTAGGATGCGGTGCGTTTTAGATTGGGTAGAATTCGGTGCGTTACGCTTTCGCTAACGCACCCTACGAAATTGACGGAATTTAGGGATTAAGATGAAGATTAGAGAATTTACGCGGTTAAGATGCACGCGAATCGCATAAAATTGATCCATGACTCATACGCCCCAGCCAGATGATAGTATAGCGGATAACCAGAAGTCGTTAAATGCCCTCGTGCGATCGCTTCGGCTATCCCAGGGACAGTTTCGCCTGATTTTGGTGCGCTGTAATTATGGGGAATTACGACAGCGCATGGTGCAAAGTCTGCGAGAAGTATCTCCGGTGCCGATTCGCGAGTTGGTTTTGGCAGAGTCGGTGAAGTCTCTCTACAGGTTTATTAAGACAGAATTGGCAGATGAAACACCTCAGGCTGTCATTGTATTGGGTTTAGAGTCGGTTAGGAATCTCACTGATGTTTTCAAATCCAGTAATTATATCCGAGAGGAGTTGAGTCATAATTTTTCTTTTCCTCTGATTCTCTGGATGAATGATCCGGTTTGGCAAAGGTTGATTCGGGTAGCGCCTGATTTGGAAAGCTGGGCGACGACGGTTGAGTTTCAATGGACAACGGCGGAATTGCTGGAATTTCTAACCCAGGAAACTGAGAAACTCTTTAGGGCTGATTTAACGGTTTCTTTGGACAATTATGATGAACTTGAATTAGCCTGGACAGCGTTACAAAAGCGAGGGCAAGAGATAGCGCCAGAGTTGGCAGCTAATCTGGAATTTGTGCGCGGCTTCAATGATTTTAAGCATCATCGATTTGATGAAGCATTAGCCCATTATCAGACTTGTCGGGATGTGCTGATAGATGCCCATACTGAGGAATTAGAACGCCAGGGTATTTTGTTTTTACATATCGCTCTCTGTTATTCCCGCAAAGCTGAACAAAATTCAGGGAAGGATGAGCAGGATTGGCGCACAAGCAGAAATTATTTTCAGGAATCGATTCAGAAATTTGCTGAAGGTCAACGATTTGATTTAATTGCCTCAACGATTCACCACTTTGCCGAAGTTCTGCGACAATTACAAGACTGGGATGATTTAAGGCATTTGGCTGAATCAGCTCAAAGGTTGCATCAGCAGTATGGCACGTCTCTACAAGTGGCTCAAGATTATGGAATGTTAGCAGAAGTAGCGCTGAAGCAGTCGCGCTGGCAAGAGGCAAAACAATTGGCTCAACAGGCACTGACGCTTTTAAATCAAAGTCCTGAACGTCATCCGCGTGAACAGACGTTTTATCATTTTATTTTAGCCAGTGCTTGTCAGTCTTTAGGGGAAATTAAAGCGGCGATTGCTCATTTAGAACAAGGGATAGAGGGAAATCAGCCAGACTATGATCCTCAACTTTATATCAAGAGTTTGGCAATGTTGCGCTCTCTTTATTTTGAGCAAGGAGAATACCGGAAGGCATTTGAACTGAAGCAAACTAAACGGTCGATTGAATATCAATATGGATTTCAGGCGTTTGCGGGAGCGTCTCATCTCCAAGCGAAAAAGCAGTTGATTAATGTGGCAGAGACATCAACGGATAAACAAGCGATTATTGCCCAAGAAATCGCTGCTTCTGGTCGAGAAAAGTTGATCAAAGAGTTAATCCAACGAATCCGTCGAAATGACCATAAACTCACGATTATTCATGGTCAATCCGGTGTCGGTAAAAGTTCAATTATCCAGGCGGGATTAGTTCCAGCGTTGAGACAACAGTTGATTGGAGAGCGCGAAGCTTTCCCTGTGGTTCTCAGGATTTATACCAATTGGGTGGAAACCTTGGGGACGGGTTTGGCAGAAGCATTAGGGGAAACATTAAATTCAACAGCAGTCATTATCCAACAATTGCGGACTAATGCAGACCGTAACCGGGTAACGGTTCTGATATTTGACCAGTTTGAAGAGTTTTTCTTTATTGCTAAAGACCCAGGAAAACGACAGGAATTTTATCGTTTTTTGGCGGATTGCCTGGATATTCCCTTTGTGAAACTGATTCTGTCTCTACGAGAAGACTATCTCCATTATCTATTAGAGTGTAATCGCCTGAACTATCTGGGAGCCATCAACCATAATATTTTAGATAAGGATATTCTCTGTTATTTAGGTAACTTTACCCCAGAGGAAGCCAGGTTAGTGATTGAACGGTTAACCCAACGCTCCCAGTTTTATTTAGAACCTGGATTAATCACGGAACTGGTTAAGGATTTAGCCATTGAGTTGGATTCAGTCCGTCCGATTGAATTGCAGATAGTTGGCGCACAGTTTCAGGACAAGAAGATTACTCGGCTAGAACAGTATCGAGGACTAGGTGAAAATCCTAAAGAAGTATTGGTCAACCACTATTTAGAGGGAGTTATTAAAGACTGTGGTCAAGAGAATGACAGAATTACTCGACTGGTTTTATATTGGCTAACCGCTGAAAATCTAACTCGTCCCCTGAAGACTCGCAGTGAGTTGAGCCAAGATTTAGCCGCCGCAGGGTTACAGGTTAAAAGGCGTCAATTAGATGATTTAGTTTTACCGATTTTAGTGGATTCTGGGTTAGTGGTACGGATACCAGAATCTCCTGATGACCGTTATCAATTGGTTCACGATTATTTAGTTCCCTTTATTCGACAAAATCAGACGACTAAACTTTTAGAAGAATTAACAATAGAGAAAGAGAAACGTCAAATTGGTGAACAACGATTTAATCGGTTTATTAGGATAGCATTAGTGGGTTCAGTAGTGGCTGTATTTGGATTAGCTGGATTAACTTGGCAAGCTGAATCTCAAAGGCGGCGAGCTGAAAAACTTCAAATTGGTCAAAGTGATAGTCTCAGTCGATATGCAGAGGAACTTTTCAACCAGGATAAAATATTTGATGCACTGATAGCTGCTTTACAGGCAGGAATACCACTGAAACAGATATCTGAGAAACAGCTTGATCATGCGACAAAAGTACGAGTTGCAAATGTACTTAGGCAGGCAGTTAATCCTGTGAGGGAATACAACCGTCTAGAAGGACATGATTCATGGATCAGTAGTGTAAGTTTCAGCCCCGATGGGAAAACCTTAGCCTCTGGAAGTTACGATAATACAATAAAACTGTGGAAGCTAGAAACAGGGGAAGCGATTACCACCCTCAATGGACATGATTCATTGGTCAATAGTGTAAGTTTCAGCCCCGATGGGAAAACCTTAGCCTCTGGAAGTGGTGATAATACAATCAAACTATGGAATCTAGAAACAGGGGAAGCAATTACCACCCTCAATGGACATGATTCATCGCTCAATAGTGTAAGTTTCAGCCCCGATGGGCAAACCTTAGCCTCTGGAAGTGATGATAATACAATTAAACTGTGGAATTTAGAAACAGGCGAAGCGACTGCCACCCTTAATGAACATGATTCATGGGTCAAGAGTGTAAGTTTTAGCCCCGATGGAAAAACCTTAGCCTCTGGAAGTGGTGATAATACAATTAAACTGTGGAGTCTGGATTTAGATGAGTTACTAGTAAAGGGGTGTAATTTGGCGCGAGACTACCTTAAGACTAACCCGAACGTGAGAGAAAGCGATCGCGCTCTCTGCGACGGCATTTCTAATTAGTTAAGTGAAGTTCAATCCTTTTCTAGTTCTGCCAAGAGATCAGCTTGAGTTTTCCAGGATTTTACTTTACCTTCTCGATAGACTTTAGCAATGAAGGGGGCTGGATTCTTTTCAATGAATTTCTGCATTTCGAGGATGGCAACTCTAAAAATTTCAGCCATTTCTCTTCCCGAAAGATTTTGAGAGGCAAGGGCAAACATACGAATTCCTGCATAGGCGACAGCTTGACGTTCCAGTTGATTTCTCCCAATCGCGGCATCTTTGGTGAGAATAATCCAGCCCCTTTTTCCGACTTCTGGCATCCAGGTTACATCTTGGGCTGCTTGAGGAAAGTGATCGTCATGGATTTCGACAGTAATTCCAGTGTCTTTGAGGGCTTCGACAATATACCGTTTTCCTAAACATCTGTCGATGAAGAAGACGATTTCTGTTGACGGTTCACTCATGCAGCTTTTTGATTATCCATTTCACAGCGAATCGCTTCTTCAATTTTCAGGCGATCGCAATCATAATCATAAGCCAAATCATCGATGGAATCCCCAGCTTTATAGCGTTCGGCGAGGATGCTGGTGGGAATTCCAGTTCCTGCAATCACAAGACGCCCGAAGGCAATACGCGGGTCAATCACAACCCAGCGAGGATTATCCTGTTCGCCGTTGCGGGTAAAGGGATAGAGTTTGATGGCTAAACCCCTGTCGTCGAGTTCGATGCGTTCAAGGTGGGTTTTGAGGGCATCTTTGAGATTTGTCTGCCCTTGTTTTGACGTGTTAATTAGAGAACCGTAGCGTTCAATAAATAGGTCAATTCCATCCGTCTGGAATTCTTGGTGGGCGAGGGGGTGAGGGATTTGCAGTTGTTCGTCAATATAATCTAGTGTCGCTCTAACTTTATCCAGGTCAATTTTGTGGTGTTTTCGGATTGCCCGCAGGATATGAACTTCAATTAAATTAGTAAAACTCAGTCGAATCGGTTGGCTTTTTTTGACCTCAATCAGGGGATAAAATTTCTTTTCGCCTTCGCTGACAGGATAGTTTCGTCCTACTGTCCAAGAACGAATCGTTGCGGCGGGAATTTTCAGGTAGCGGGCGGTGTCCCCAATGCTGTAGTTGGGGATATCTCTGGGAGTTTTGCCACCATAGATATCGTTCATCAAGATAATCAGCGAAGAATCAGATCTTGTATCACTTGCTTGAAATTGCCTTGGGTTGAAACCCAAGGGCAAACGCTTAAGTCAGAATCGAGTGGACTGGATCAGAGTTTGAGTCCATTTTAATGGACTGAAGTCACTGACTTAAGCTGGGTTCTTAGTAGGCACGAAGCGTGCCAGAAGCGAGGACAGCGCTGACTACAAACTCTAAATTCAGTGGCATTCGACTTAAGGTTGGTGGGCAATGCCCACCCTACTCAAGTCAGAATTGAGCGGACTGGATCAGAGTTTTAGTCTATTTTAATGGACTTAAGCTTTTAGCCAAGAACTTGAGTTCTTGGCGGATGCTGAGGCTTACTGACAATTGACTTAAGCTGTTCGGCATTTAAACCATAATGTCAAGAATTGCGAGATCCTTGTAGTGCGAGCATCTTGCTCGCTACTAATACCCAATTTAAATGCATTACAGCTTAACGTTCAGCTAACTCCAAAACTATCTAAGTTGTCGCTGCTGCACGCGCTGCGGCTGCTTCATCGGGATGAATTCCCAAACGAGTCAGATTAATCCGACCTTTGTTGTCAATTTCGCGAACTTTTACAATCACTTCATCGCCAACAGCCACCTCATCTTCGACCTTACCGACCCGATAATCTGCCAGTTGGGAAATATGAATCATTCCCTCTTTCCCCGGTAACACTTCCACAAACGCACCAATGGGAATAATCCGTGTCACGCGCCCTGCATAAACATCCCCTTCTTCTAAGCGACGGGTCATCCCGTGAATCAGGGTAATCGCTTTCTTTGCCTTTTCCCCTTCAACCGCAGAAACCGTAATCGTGCCATCATCATCAATATCGACTTTGGCACCGGTTTGTTCGGTAATCCCTTTAATCGTCTTACCGCCAGGACCAATCACCAAGCCAATTAAGTCCGGATCAATCTTCATCGTCAACAAGCGTGGCGCAAACGCCGACAAATCAGGACGGGGTTTGTCAATTGTCGCCAGCATCTTTTCTAAAATATGCAGTCGCGCTGGTTTGGCTTGTTCAATCGCTTTAGCAACGGTGTCCATGGACAACCCGGTGATTTTCATGTCCATTTGTAACGCGGTAATTCCGCTATCCGTTCCCGCGACTTTGAAGTCCATGTCGCCTAAAAAGTCTTCAATCCCTTGAATATCAGTGAGAATGCGGACTTCATCGCCTTCTTTTATCAATCCCATCGCCGCCCCACTAACAGGCTTGGTAATTGGCACCCCAGCATCCATTAAAGCTAGCGTCGATCCACACACCGAACCCATCGAGGTTGAACCATTGGAGGATAGCACCTCCGATACCACCCGAATCACATAAGGAAACTCATTTTGCGGCGGTAATATGGGAATAATCGCCCGTTCCGCTAACGCCCCATGACCGATTTCCCGACGTCCAGGCGATCGCATGGGTTTGGTTTCCCCCACAGAAAAGGGCGGAAAGTTATAGTGGTGCAGGTAACGCTTCTCTTCTTCGGGATTCAAATCATCCAACATTTGAGCATCCCCAGGGGTTCCCAACGTCACCGTAGACAGGACTTGAGTCAAGCCGCGATTAAATAAACCACTCCCATGAACACGAGAGGGCAATAGCCCCACCTGACACGACACCGGACGCACCTCATCCAGTTTACGCCCATCAACGCGCACCCCGTCCTCAACAATCTGCGATCGCATCAGCTTCTTGGTCAAGCTTTTGAACATACTGCTAAGCAGTTGATCATCTGCCGCCGCCACGCGCAGGGGATCATCCTCTGGACGTTCGGCGATGGGAGCCAGAATTTCCTGTTCCTTGATCTCATCCAAGGCTTCATCGCGATCATGCTTATCGAAGTCAAACTGAGACAAAACTTTCTTAATCGGTTTCGTGGCGCGATCGCGAATAAACTCTTCCAGTTCCGATGAGGTTTCTGGGGGTTCGGCTTGGATAATCTCAATTCCCAACTCTTTGAGCAGGTTTTCCTGAGCCGCAATTAAATCCTGTACGGCTTCATAGCCAAATTCAATCGCCTCAATAATATCCCGTTCTGGCAGTTGATTCGCCCCGGCTTCCACCATGATCACCCCTTGGGGAGAACCCGCGACCACCAAATCTAGATCACCATTGTCGATTTCGCGGTATGTTGGATTAATAATGAAATCATCTCCAACTAGCCCCACTCGTACTGCTGCCATCGGACCATAGAATGGAATTTGGGCTTGCAGTACCGCGACGGATGCCCCCGTTACCGCCAGCACATCCGGTGGCACTTGTTCATCCATGGACAAGGTTGTGGCTACAATCTGAATATCATCCCGTAGCCAACTGGGAAACAAGGGGCGCAACGGGCGGTCAATCAAACGGCTGGTGAGTGTAACTTTTTCCGGAGGACGCCCTTCGCGGCGCAGAAACCCACCGGGAATTCGACCCGCTGCATACAGTCTTTCCTCGTAGTCTACTAATAAGGGGAGAAAATCGATGCCTTCTCGACCCGCTGAGCGAGTCGCCGTAACTAAAACCGCTGTATCTCCTGACTCAATTAGTACAGATCCCCCAGCTTGGGGTGCTAGTAGACCGGCTCTTAGCCGAATATCCCGTCCATCAAAGGATATTGATTTGTCTAACTCTACCATTTGGTTCGTTACCCTTCTCTGTTTATCACGTTTTTTTCTCTGTCGCAATCCTAGCATTTATGGAATAATGCTGCTTTGAGAAGGGTGTTAAGTTTTCACCCTTCACGTCCGTTCAAGGGAACCTGGTTTTGAGTTTTGAGTTTTGAATTTTCCAGACCCATTGCGTGTCTGAGTTTTGAGTTCAGTCAGGTCGAGTTTTACGAGTATCGTTTCTTGTCTCATCCAGATGGGACTAACCTTGCCCCGACTGAGTGCGAGAGTTGCTGCCTCACACCCATTGATTAAAATTTGACAAGCAGCAATTGATAGTCTTGGATTCTATTTTCATTTTTCTATAAACATGGCAATTTTACATGGTAGTTGGATTACAGGCGAATCTGATAATTATTTATTTATTTGGGGAGAACAATGGCGTCCTTTAGCCTCTGTTGACTCTGCCGCTAAGACGGGGATTATGCCCCATCCTTTTGCGATGACACAGACAGAGTTAAGCGAATTTTTAAGCGATCGCGGTTTAACCCTGCCCGACTCTGGAACCGGAAAAGCCAAAGGAAACAGCGAGAGTGCGATCGCCTCCTGGCACAGCCACGTCTTCGTCTTACCCACTCACCCCGCAGAAGCCAAGACACCAGCCTACCCAATCCTTTCCGCCCAACTCCTCACCGACGAGACAGATTCCTCCTCCCTCGAACTGCATCAATGGCAGGTTTCCGGCTACCGTCTCACCCCCTCAACCGCCCTCCCCTTTCTGCAATCTCTGCCCTTAGGGGGATTCAATGTTGCCGATAATTACGTCGGATCAGACTTACGATTTTGGACTCATGTCTATCGCTGGAGTTTAGACTTACTGACTCGGTGTAAATTTTTACCTGGATTATATCGCCAACCCAACGGTAAAGCGATCGCCTACTGGCAACCCCTGATCGACAGCGCCACCGATCAAACCCGGTTAGCCGAGTTTACCCAATCTATGCCCTTGGCTTGTCAAGCGTATGTGGAAGCAGGGGAAGCAGGGGAAGCAGAGGGAGATGGGGGAGAATATTCCCAATCACCAATTAACAATCCCCAATCCCTCATCCTCAACTTTTTAAGACACGCCATTAATACTCAGGTGCAAAACTGGGTTGAATCACTATCACCCCCAACCGCCACCTCACCCATCCCCGAATGGCTACAAGCCCTGTGTAGCGCCAAGGATAGCCTGAACGTTGAACCGATGGCGATCGCCCGTTTAGATACCGCCCTGTCTAATTGGACAACCTCGATTCAACAGCATTTGGTGACTCCCACCACCCAAGGCTTAACCCAAAATCTCTTCCGCACCTGCTTAGTCTTGCAACCCCCAGAACCCGACGAAGCCAACTGGCGGCTTGACTTTTGCTTGCAAGCCATGGACGAGGCAGACTTATTAGTCGATGCCAAAACGATTTGGCGGCATCCTATCGAACAATTAGACTATCACGGGCGAACCATTGCACAGCCTCAAGAAACCCTACTCAAGGGATTAGGATTAGCCTCTCGTCTCTATCCTCCCCTAGAAGCCAGCTTACACGAACGCTGTCCCCGATTCTGTGAACTCAATCCCGTCCAAGTGTATGAATTTATCAAAGCTAGTGCATGGCGACTGCAAGACAGTGGTTTGGGGATTATCTTACCCCCAGGATTAGCCCCCGGATCAGGGGAAAAACGCCTCGGTATTAGTATTACCGCAGAAGCACCCAAATCCAAAAAAGACGAACGGTTAGGGTTACAAAGCCTGCTGAAATTTAAATGGGATTTAGCCATTGGTGATACCAAACTCTCCAAATCTGAATTCCAACGGTTGATGTCCCTCAAATCCCCCTTAGTGGAAGTGAATGGGGAATGGATTGCCCTGCAACCCGCCGATGCGCGGGCGGCGCAAACCATCATGAAAGCTTCCAAGGAAGATATGAGTTTGTCAGTCGAAGACGCCTTGCGACTGGCGACAGGCGATACTAAAACTTTAGGAAAATTGCCTGTCGTTCACTTTGAAGCATCCGGGGCGCTGCAAGAGTTAATTACTAATTTAACTGGAAATCGCACGATTGAACCCATTGATGTTCCCCAAGACTTTAACGGCACATTACGCCCCTATCAACTCCGAGGAGCCAGTTGGTTAGCCTTTTTAGAACGCTGGGGTTTAGGGGCTTGTTTAGCGGACGATATGGGATTAGGAAAATGCGTCGCGCCTAGTACATTAATTTCCGTCAATGGAACCGTGATCCAAGCTGAAGATATTTGGAATCAGTATGCTGGAGACACTGAATTTGATGGGGAGGGATTTTGGAGTCAGCCCATAGAGTCGTTACAGGTTAATGCCATTGACTCACAAACCCATAAAATGACCACCGCTCCCATTCAGCGTCTCTATCGCCAGCGAGTGCAGGAAAAACTACGCACCGTTACGCTTAAAGATGGGAGCCGAATTACGATTACCTATCGTCATAAACTATTAACCCATCACGGTTGGACGACTAATTTTCAGGTGGGGGATTACGTCTGTGTACCTGCCAAAATGATTTGGCAGGGGCAACCCGAAGATCCGGATTTGGTGAAGTTTCTGGCTTGGCAAATTGCTGAAGGATGTGAGCAATCGGATCAAGCAAGGGTCAACATTTCACAGAAAGACAAAGACTGTTTACAAGACTTGCTCCAGATCTTCCAAAAAATCGGTCAGCGGTACAACCTGAAAATCAATACCCCTAGCATTTGTACCTACCCGAATCGAGTGGCAGATCTGCGAATCAATAGCCAAACCTACCGAGAATTCTTACAAACCAAAGGATACAGTTGGGGAATGCGATCGCATCAGAAATCTATCCCTGATTTTATTATGCAGGCAGATCGAGATACAGTGAAGATCTTCCTCCAAAACTATTTCGATGCGGAAGCATCTGTTATTTCTCAGATGCGGAGTATTGAAATCAGTACAGCTTCCCCTTTACTAATTCAGCAACTCTCTGTACTGCTACGACGCTTCGGCATTTGGTTAAGAATTTCATCCAAACAAAAAAAAGCAACAAATGGCAAACAAATCATCCGCACTTACCATAATGGTACAATCGGTGGCAATTCAGCGCGTCGATTCTTACAAGAGATTGGATTTAATTATCCAGAAAAACAGCGCAAATTGGCAGAAATCTGTGAACGAGTCAGTAACACGAATGTAGAAGGAATTCCCGCATCTGATATTGTAGCGGAAACCGTCACAGCGACTCAATTACCAATCCGGCATTTGGGGATGCACAACACAGTCTATATCAATGGCTCACAGCAATTTTCACGAGCTAGCCTAGAACGAGTTGTCGCCGGAATGGAGCGCATTACCAGTGGCGTAGCGGAACGAGACTATCGACACCAAAAACCATCGAAGTGGACATCTCAAACTCTGGACGCTTATACCAAACTCGACAAACTCCAATTAAATTTCACTAAAGAACGCTTACAGCGTCTCCTGGATCAAGAGGTTTTCTACTGTCAGATTCAGGACATCGAGGATATCGACTATGAGGGATGGGTGTATGATTTTGAAGTCAGCCATCATCACAACTTTGTGGCAAATAACATTCTTTGTCATAACACAATTCAAACCATTGCCTTTTTGCTTCATTTAAAAGATAAAGATGTTCTGGAATCGCCCACATTATTAGTCTGTCCCACATCCGTACTCGGAAACTGGGAACGGGAGGTGAAAAAATTTGCTCCAACGCTTAAAGCTATCGTCCACCACGGCGATAAACGCTCAAAAGGTAAGACATTTGCTAAAGCAGTGAAGACTAAGGATTTGGTGATTACCAGTTATCCATTAGTGTATCGAGATGCCGCCAGCCTAGAATCGGTATCCTGGCAAGGTGTTGTACTAGATGAAGCGCAGAATATCAAAAATCCAGGGGCAAAACAGTCCCAAGCTGTGCGGAAACTGCCGACAGAATTTCGCATTGCTTTAACAGGAACGCCTGTGGAGAACCGATTATCGGAATTGTGGTCAATTTTAGATTTTCTAAATCCTGCATATTTAGGCGATCGCCAATTTTTCCAACGCCGCTTTGCTATGCCGATTGAGAAGTTTGGCGACAGGGATTCCTTACAAACTTTGCGATCGCTAGTACAACCATTTATTCTGCGCCGTCTGAAAACGGATAAGACAATTATCCAAGACTTGCCAGAGAAACAGGAGATGACGGTATTCTGTGGACTCGCCGCAGAACAGGCAACTCTGTATCAGAAATTGGTGGATGAATCCTTAGTTGAAATTGAAGCAGCGGAGGGAATTCAGCGCAAGGGATTAATTTTAACCTTGCTGATGCGACTCAAACAAGTCTGTAATCATCCCGCCCAATTATTAAAGGAGAAATCCTTAAAAGACGCCAAGCGTTCCGGGAAATTACTGCGGTTACAGGAAATGTTAGACGAAGCGATTTCGGAAGGCGATCGCGCGTTAATTTTTACCCAGTTTGCGGAATGGGGGAAACTGCTGAAACCCTATTTAGCCAAACAATTTGATCAGGAAATCTTGTTCCTCTATGGCGCAACTCGCAAGAAGCAACGGGAGGAAATGATTGACCGTTTCCAAAATGACCCGGAAGGACCCCCGATTCTGATTTTATCCTTAAAAGCGGGAGGAACAGGACTAAATTTGACCCGGGCAAATCACGTCTTCCACATTGATCGCTGGTGGAATCCGGCGGTGGAGAATCAGGCGACAGATCGGGCGTTTAGAATTGGTCAAACTCGCAATGTACAGGTGCATAAGTTTGTCTGTACGGGGACGCTGGAAGAACGGATTAATGACATGATTGAAAGTAAGAAGCAGTTGGCGGAACAGACGGTAGAAGCGGGTGAAAACTGGGTCACGGATATGGACACCGATCAGTTGCGATCGCTGCTATTGCTTGACCGCACGGCTGTGATTGACGAGTAAGGGAGAAGTGCGATCGCGCGTTGTCGTCAGGATTCGATTTGTGCGATCGCCTCTTCCGGTGATTTTTTGCTAGAAATCACGGCTTCAATACCCGGAATGTATTGATCCATAGTTAAAACATTGGTATAAACCAACTGTTTCAATGTTTCTTCGGTCAGGAAGCTATCCTTAATATCAATGCTAGTTTTGTAGCGAATTTCACCTGTGTTGAAGTCTAGTTCAAAGTTACCGATAATCATGCCAAAGTTAGCGCGACAAACAAACTCTCCTAACTGTTTGCGCTTCTTCTGAGTAACTTTAACTGGACAGAGGGAATAAAAAACGAATTGTTGCTGTGCTTCTCTGGCTCTAGCATAGCAGTTGAACTGACCATTTTTTCCTTGAAATAGGAGATGCAACGTTGAGTTATCTAGCTGCTTAAATGCCCATTCCTCCTCTTGAAAAAAACTGGTCATCACCTGAAAAATAGTCCTTTCTGAAGCAACTTCTTCGGTTATCTCAGAAATACTTTCAGCTAGTTCAGCAAAGGCATTTGTCATCTCCTCGACAGTTTCTGAAACCATCTCCTGAGTCATTTCCGAAATACTGTCAGTTATCTCGGCAAAGTTTTGGATCATGTCCTCCACTGCTTCTTTCACAGCATCTTCAGTAACTCCTGAACCATTAGTGTTAGCCCATTCCTGGGCAAAATTGAACATCGCTTCATTCATTTTTTCAGGCTCAATGCCGTTAGCAGTAATGTCGGCAGGGTTAAGATAATACCAGAGAGTACGATAGCTAGTTTTGTTTTGGCTGACTTCTGTGGCGTACCAACTATGCACGGAGAGGAGAGGATGATTAGGTTGTTCTTGACTGAGGTTTTGTAGGTAGGTTGCGGCTTGTTTTGGAGTTGTAGAATTTGCAGTTAGCTCAGGTAGCAAAGCAGGGTCTAAAGTTGCTTTGATTGTAATATCAGTTGCGGCTTGAAAAGCGCCATTTGAGAAAGGACTGCGGATTTCTGGTTTGAGGTTAAATAAGGCTTCAGTGTCAATCCGTCGATATACTCCTGGGCTAACTTTGAAAGTTAAATGGCATCTTGTGGTATTCTCATCCCATCCAGCAATTGCTAGTTCTACCCTTGAGACCGCTAGGGGTGATTCCAAATTACCGAAGAAAGATAGTTGGTTACTGAAGGAATAATATTCTGTACTGTTTTCCATACCGAGCTTTTAATCTCCAGTCTCAAAACTAGCTCATTCACTAGCAATAATGTGTAAAATTAAAGGATTTTATTGTTTATTTTTCGGAGCCAGATTGATTTTCAGAGATACCCATTTAAATTTAAATTTGAGATTCCACAAGCTCAAGTTGAGTACAATATTGTTGGTAACTTTCATCACTCAAAAGTTCAGGTTGCAATTCCAAGAGAGCCTTCAACACAGCTCTGATGAATTGCAGCCACTGCTCTAAAAACTGATTAGCTTGAACGGGAATATATGTATCAGGTAAAAACTTAAATCTCATCCCCGAACCCGGTGCAGTCTCAAAACGGATTTGAATGACATTATCTTGGCGTTCCATCAACATTCCCACATCTGTACCTTGCTCAAAGAAATCAATTTCTAATGCGTGGTTTGTGTCTTTTGTAAGTTTTGTCAAAACATTAGGAATCGTCTCAAAAATCGTCGATAAATCTGGGTCTAAATCGAAGCACGCCTCATGACCTTGAACACTGACTGTAAACTGACCTTGGTAAATTGATAAGAAGTAATCTAAACAAATAGAGAGTTTACTTGCATCTACTATTTCCATGAAAGAACCAGGTTTATTTCGCTTCTTCCACCAGTAAGATATTTGAAATTCTTGACTCATATTGGCTATCTTTTAACTAAAAGGGTACGCTGTTTTTACTGTTCCGTCGGTATTACGAATGACCTTTACAATCTTGACATCTTTGAGTATTTCTCCATTAGGAAGATAGACATCACCCACTGGTTTACCCATGTTGATAATGTGTTCACCCGGTTCAACAGGTGCTAGTTGTTCGGCTTCGATGATAAATTCTTCATTTTTCCAATGTCCCTGGGGATTATTTGTACTGCGAACACGATCTATCAGTTCTTGAGGATTCCTTTGGGGTCCATGGGTTTTTACAGCATGACCATAAACCTTTGAATTTGGATCTCCCCAGTTACCCAGGCTATCATGTGCTGCTTGTTGCTCTGGAGTGAGTTTTGGCGAAGAAGCTTTTTTACGGCTAAGTTCAATCCATTCTTCAAATGTCATTGGTTCCCCAGCCGCTTTGCGACCACGTTCAGCCATATAGTGTTGATATCTTTCCCAGTCTCCTTGAGCAGTTCCTTGAGAATGTTTTTGCATACCTTTGTGACGGCGTTGAGCTAGTTGCTGTTGGTATTTATTCCACTCCTCTACTAATTTTTCATAATCTTCTCGAGGAATTGCATCTTCAGCACTATTGCGTGGAGTATCAGTCTCTACCTTACTTTTTCTGCCATCTACTATCTGAGTTTTTGTACCCTTTGGAGAACGTCTATCAATAAGTGATACTAGCTGATTATTGGGTAAATCGTCCCCAAGTGCAACAACCTGTCCACGACCTGCTGGAGTCTTCAGTTCGTCTCCTACCCTAGTCAATTCTGGCAATTCGTCTTGTTGGAGTTCTATAATCCTTCCATTAGCAAGAAGTATCCAAGGATTTATCAATCCTTCAAGTTGAAATCTTCGATTCTTAACCCGAATACGGAAAGCCTTAAACCGCATCTTGTTCAACAGTCCCTGACCTAAATCCTGGAGACGTTTAAACTGTTTACCGATACCGCTTTCAGCAATGCCCTTAAACAGTACCTTACCCTTCTTAATCAGGTACTTCGCACCCTTAATAACTGCTTGCGTAACCTTCTTAGCAACTTGGATACCTCCTTTAGCTAATGCCTTCGCCCCTTTAGCCGCCGCCTTCGCCCCCTTAAGGGCTGCTCCACCGACTTTGAAGGTCAACCAGGACACTAATTCAATCGCTCCTGCGGCTAACCCTTTGGCTAAACTCTTACCTCCGGGTTGGATTTCTCCTTCCCAACCCTTAGCCAGATAATCGCGGATATGACCCCCAATTTGAGCAATGGTCACTCCGGCAAATAAGGGACCAACGACTGCCATGATGGTTGGTAAAGCCGCCGTTATCGCTCCACCTGTAACGATATTTGCCGCAATGAATCCCGCAACCCCGACAACTCCTGCACCCAAAACGATGGGCCAATTATCTGACCACCACTGACTAATCCCTTGTTTCATCATCTCCCATTTGATTTCTGCCCGCTGTTTGGGAGTGAGTCCATCATTGGGAATAGTTTCTGGGGCTTGTTCTCCTCCCTCCTGTTTTTGACCAGTGGCTTCAGCCATAATCGTGTCCATTGAGCGACTCTCATCATTGGACTCACCCAGCATGACTTCCCCATCACCATTGGTTTGTTCCATTAACTGGGTGACTAACTCAGGGGAGAGTTCCATGTTGTTTTCTACGCCATCAACGCCAACATTGTCAGTTGTCCAAGGGGGACTTGGTAATTCTGACGCTTCACTCCCTTGTGCTTTATTTTCTCCTTGTTGGCTGGGTAAACTAATACCCATGGTCGCTGCTTGGGATAATTCTTGGGGTGAGAGCGGTTGGTCAAGATTTCCGCCCAACAGTTCCTCTAAAGCCGCCGTTTCAAATTGGGCTGGTGCTGTCTTAGCCGCTTCCACTAGGTTGCCAATACGTGTGAACAGTTCAGCAAACTCACCGTTAATAATCATGCCGATAACGGTGAGAGCGCCGTTGTAAAGATCTTGGATGAGACCTAACAGAGAATCTAAGGTATTGGCAAGGAAATCGAGAACCGCAGAAATTCCTTTCTTTAATAAGTCAGCAGCAGCATTAACCGCTTTCTCTGCTTTTTTAACTGCCTGGTCAATCTTGGCATTGATTTTCTTGGCTATTTCTGGAAAGGCGGCAAAAGCAACTTTGACCAATCCCTTTAGAATTTCACCGAAGACTTTGATTAGTCCAACAATTGCTTGACGCGCTAAATCAATCGCTGCTGTCGCCAGTTTTTTAGCAGCATCAAAAATTGCCTTAACCGCTTTGCGGAGGTTGTCATAGATGAAATTAACGGCTTTTTTAATGCCATCGATCAAGGCTTTGGCTTTCGATTTAACCCAACCCCAGAAACCACCTGATTCTTTTTCGCCTTCCTCTTTCTTCTTGTTGGCTTCTTTATCAGCTTTCTGTTTTTCTTGTTCGACCTCTTTCTCTGCGTCTTCTAAATGTTGGGCAGCTTTCTCCTCTCCCTTGAGCTTTTCGGTGTCAATTTTATCCCGCTGTTCCTGACTAGCTTGACTGGCTTTCTCCTGATAGTCCTGATCAACGGTATCGAGTTCGGTTCGCCACTCCTGTCTGGCTTGAGTGACTTCTGCCTTAGCTTGTTCTTGTTCGGCTATTTGTTTTTGTTTCGTTTGTTCATCTAAACCCGCAATTTCCTGGTCAGCATCCGTTCTAGCTTGGGCTGTATCGGTGTCAAATTTATCTTTACCTGCCCGATATTTCTCTTGTTCTGCTCCAATCTTTTCTCTCAGCAAAGGGGTCAGGGATTGATTCAGTCCGCCTGCGTCTTCTCCTGGCACAGTCGGAGATTCAAGTCCTTGCATCGTCGGCGGTGCGATCGCAGAAAGTTCTTTGTTTGCTTTGAGGGTTTCATTGCTGGCTTTGGGAAAAATGCTATTCTCACCAAAGTCTTGATTCGTGTCAGCAACGGCTTGGGCTTTCGCAGTTTGTAACTCTTGATTCGATTGTGCCTGAGCAGACTGGATTTGAGCCGGATTCGCTTCCCCCTTTAAATCCACATTGGGGCGTTCTCCAGCACTGGTGCTAATTTGACTGGTGTTCATCTGGACATTAGACAAAGCTTGTTGAGCGCTGCGGCTCAGGGCTTCGTCATTTTGTCCTTCTTGTTGAACCTTGCCACCAGCAAGTTGGGTTGGTGCAGGCGGTGGAGCAGGTGGAGCTTCTGGTACTTGGGTATCATATTTAGCTTCGGGTTGAGCTGAACCTTCCGTTTTCACTTCAACCTTCGGCTCTCCTTTCGATTGAGCGGCTTTTGTTGCGGCTTTCTCTGCTGTTTGAGTTGCTTCTGTTCCTTGAGCAGGTAATCCAGTGGGTGCTGGAATTTCTGGTATCGTTTCCTGTAGGTTTTGTTTTTGTTTTGCTAGTGCTGGAACTGAAGCGGCTTCGGCTTGAGCGTAAGCAGCAACAGCTTGAGTCGGTGGCGTATTTTTTAGCTGTTCGATAATCTGGCCGGGATCTTCCGCCGTAATCGTCACAGCTTCTTGGGGGGCTGATGCCGCTCCTTCTCCCCCTGTACCTCCACTCAAACTAGCTTCTTGAGTTTGGGGAGTCATTGCAGTTGGCGCTGTTGGGGCATTACCCATACTTCCACCTGTCCCAGTTTCAGCTTGGCTTTCTACTGGAGTTTCTACTTTTTCTTGAGGCTGTTCCTTTGTACTTGTTTCCGATTGCTGGTTTTCCTTGGCAGCTACTGACTCTACCTGGGTTTGAGGTATTTGCTGTTCTTTATTCGAGGTCAATTCCAGCGGATTATCTTCCAGCTTTTTTGCCTCTAGCGATTCGGGTTTGACTTGCCCTTGTTGTAAGGATAAAGGTTGTTGTTTATCTGATAAAAATTCGGAACTCTTATCCGATAACTTCTTAGGTTTCAGAGTATCAAGTTCTTGCTGCTCTGGCTCCGACTCATTCTCCTGTTGTGGGATGGATTGTTCGAGAGACGGTGTAGCTGTAGCGTCAGAGGATGGTGACTGTGTTTCTTTTTTCTGAACCGTTTCTTCTTCGGGTTCCTGGAGAGGCTGGTTTTGGATGTCTTCATCCTCGGTATTATCCTGACGTTGAACTGTTTGAGCTGGTGACTGATTCAATACAGGATTAACTGGCTTTACAGGTGACTCAATTCGCTGTGAAGTAAAGGTATTGAGTCGATTTAATCTGGGGTTAGGGGTGGATTTTATTGGTTGAACAACCTGATTCGACAACCTACCCAAATTAACCTGTCTCTGAATCGAAGATGAGGGTGTACCGGGAACGTTTACTGGAATGTCTAGAAAATTATGATACTCTTCTGATTGTTCTGTTTGTTGAGCTGGTGTATCTGAGGTTTCTCCTTGGCGTTGAACCGTTTGAGACTCACTCGATGATATCTCGTCTTCTTCAGCCTCTGGGATTTCTTGGCGTTGGATGGTTTCATCCGATTCCTGCGCCTCTTGTTCAGCTTCTGGCTCAACCTTTTCCTCGTTTTCAACGGGCTGCTGTTGAATCGAATTGCCTAATCCTCCAAAGTTTACCTGTCTTTGTATAGAGGATGGCGATGTACCCGGAGCATTAACAGGGAGTTCGAGGAAATTACGAGAAGGTTGTTCGGCTTTCGCTTGAATGTCGGCTTCTTCTTCTGGATTATCAATGCTATCTGTATCAGATTCAGGTATTGCCTCGGCTTCACTATCGGGTATTTCCTGACGCTGGATACTACTATCTGCTACAGAAGCATCTGAGGCTTCAGCAAAAGCAAGATCTTCTGGCTTTTTCGTCTCGTCTTGAACTTCCGACGCATCCGCCTGAATATCTACAGTATCAGTAGTGGGCTGCTGCTTTGTGATCTCACCTGCCTTTGACTGAATCGGACTGGCTTCGGCTGTTGGCGCAGGAGATTGAAGTGGAATCTTTTGGGAGTTATAACCTACCTGGGAAATTTGATCCGCTTGTTGTTTGAGCTGTAATTTTTCCTGGGGCGATAATGTCGGTGACAGCACTTTGGCACGACGCCTCTGTATTGTGAAGGGATTCGGCACGGGTGTCGAATTGGGCTTTGAGAAGCCTTTTTTCCAGAGGTGTTCGTGAGAAGACATTGCCAAGTGCCTCAACGATAGCGGTGATTCTGCTTCAGAGTCTCTCTATTTTACCTGCTTAGTGCTGGAAATTGATTAAATATTTATCAAAATTTAGGCGACTAGCTAAATAAGTTTTGTGAAGGAGCGCGATCGCTTTTCCCTCTCACTCAATATTCTTATCCTCTGTACAGGTACGCATTACTTCTACTCTTCATTCTTAATCAATTCACCTAAATATAATTCGACAAACGTCTCGGCAGCGGCTGGATTAATTCCCTGAAGTGCCTGGACAATCTCTCTTACCGTCTCTGCCGTTGGATCTCTAACTTCATGAACCCAACGGTAAACACTGCCACGTTCAATTCCTAGTGTCACCGCCAACTTATTCTGGCTGATTCCGTAGGTGTTTAAAACCTGCCTGAGTGCTTCGCCTGCTTTTCCCATGCCTCTAATCGTGTCAGAGGCAGATAAAGAAGTAAATGTAAGCCTACTGGATCACATCCTGGTAGAATCAAAATGTGACCTATTAGGTTTACATCCTGCGGCAATTCAAAATTAGGTGAATCCCAATGTCAGAAGACTTTATCCCCGATATTCTCGAAACCCTTACCGTTCCCCCCTCTCCATCAGCCACACCAGAACCTACCCCCCACCGTGAACCTGTCAAAATCTCGATTATTGGTTCTCGCCGAGGCGTGAACAGCATCATTCGCACCTTGTACCGCCTCCGATTCGCCGAAGTGATTGAATGGAGTCCCTTGCAGCCTACAGGCAATCCTGGTGAATTTGTGAGTATGTTGATTCGGCAGATTTCTACCTACTAAGGAAAGTCTCTAAACCAACGAAAGTCGGGGCGGGTTTAGTCACTTATGGGTGCAACCAAAACGATAATGGTGAAACCCGCCCCTACAAACCCATCTGCGACTTGCCCTCTTCAGCTATCCACGTCAAAATGAAGAAAAGTAAAAATGCTTATCATTTCGATACATTCTCTGAACATGGCGCAAGAACAGGCATACAATCAAACCTTTGACTATGATCTGGTCATCGTTGGCGGCGGTATTGTCGGCGCAACCTTCGCCTGTGCGTTGAAAAAGTCGGGGTTGCGGATTGGATTAATTGAGGCAAAACCTCAGTCAGTCGCCGTAGCCAGACGGCAAGCTTACGCCCTCTCGCTGCTTTCTGGGCGCATTTTCCAAGGAATCGGGGTTTGGCAGACGATTCAGCCGCAAATTGCCACCTATCGGCAAATTCGTCTCTCTGACGGTGATTATCCCAAATTTGTGCAGTTTCACCCCAACGATTTAGGTACGCAGGATTTGGGGTATGTGGGCGAACATCGTCCCTTGCTTACGGCGCTGTATGAGTTTTTGGCAGATTGTCCGACTGTAAGCTGGTTGTCTCCGACGGAAGTGGTTGATGTCGAGTATCAAGCCTCTGGGGTAGAGGTTACGGTAAATGTGGACGGAACATCTCAGCACCTACGATCGCGCTTAGTTGTTGCGGCTGATGGTTCGCGATCGCGTATTCGTACAGCCGCCGGAATCGGGACAAAAGGCTGGAAATATTGGCAATCCTGCGTCACCGCCCGCATCAAAACCGAGAAATCCCATAACGATACCGCCTTTGAACGCTTCTGGGAAAGTGGTCCGATGGGGGTACTCCCTCTAGCGGAAAATCGCTGTCAGGTGGTGTGGACAGCCCCTCACGCCGAAGCCCAGCAGTTAAAAGACTTAGATGAAAAAGAATTCCTAGAACTCCTAGAATACCGCACAGGCGGACTTTTAGGGCATTTAGAACTCGATAGCGATCGCATTGTCTTTCCCGTACAGTTAATGCAAAGCGATCGCTACACTCAACACCGCCTCGCCCTGATTGGCGACGCCGCCCATTGTTGCCATCCTGTGGGTGGACAAGGGTTAAATATGGGCATCCGAGACGCCGCCGCCCTTGCCCAAGTCATCCAAGACGCCCATCAACAGGGTGAAGATATCGGAGACGAACGGATACTCAAGCGCTATGAACGGTGGCGCAAACGCGAAAATCTCGTCATTTTAGGCTTTACTGATTTCCTTGATCGAATATTTTCTAATAACTGGTTGCCCATCGTTACCCTACGTCGCCTAGGATTATGGATGTTGCGTCATCTGTATCCTATTAAGTGTTATGCTCTGCAATTAATGACAGGTTTAAAAGGACGTATTCCTCAAGTCGCTCAACTTAATTGAATGACACTGACTTAAGTAAGGTCTGCTGAATAAGTTTTGTGGTAAGGAGAGGCAATAGGGAATAGGCAATGGGCAATGGTTTCAACATCTCGATTTCGCGGCAATTGAGCGTGCCGAAATTCGATCGATGTTGACCCTCTGTCGAGGGAGAATTCGGTGCTGAGGTCGGCAAAATTTCCAGGATGCAAGACGGTTATAGTGTAAAAACTTTGCACTTGTTGGGTCGGAAAATGGCTTGAAACCCCTATCTAGTCTACCTTTCACACTTATATAGCCCTACGGGGATACGTTAGGACATTCCCCTGTTGCCTGTTGCCTGTAGCCTGTTGCCTGTTGCCTTTTCACCCAATTGTATTGTCCTAACCTTAATGCGTAGTGCTATACAGCAAGCCCTAAGTAGAATATCGCTGACTTGGTAAGTCTTTGAACCCGTTTTAACGGGTTTAAGCTTTGAGCCAGAACTTTAGTTCTAGGCTTACTTTTATCGTTGAGCCTCTGGAGCAATAAGGATGCGTAAAAGATTTTCTAAATTGTTCAAATCACCAACAATACGTCGGACGGGTGGGGGCCAAACTCTCAGCAGTGTGGGAGTCGCTGAAATTTGATTAGCTTCTGCTTGTTCAGGATGCTTAAATACATCAATTACTTTTAGAGTATAAGGATGTTGTAGGGATTGTTCGAGTAACTGATGCAGTTTTTTCAGGATATGTTCAGTTGATCCACTGTGTCCTGATACAAATAAGCGCAGGACATAACTAGGAGTAGTTAAGGGTGTAGATTTAGCCTGACTCGAATTCGATTCCCTATCTGAGTTCGGGGAGTCTAGAGGATCAATTTCTGTAGACGATGGGTGGGACGATTCTTGCCATGGTGTTTGTTGAATCGTCCAACGTTCTGGAAAAGACCAAGGGTAACTCTGGGGAGATTCAATCAGACTTGAATCGTGATCATGCCTAGGATTAGCATCAGACAACTTTTCTAGACATTGATCCGGGCGATCGCAACGGATAATCAAATCATGATCCTGCCACAATTGGGGAAAGCGATCGCGATAGGTCTCCAAAACCATGGGATCACAAGTCTCTTCCCGCCAAGGAGTGACTTGCCAGACCAGATTTCTAACACCAAACACCGCATTCAGCAAAGCTTGATGCTGTTGAATCGGGGGATAAAGTTCTGCTGACGTTCGCATCTGTTGGCTATAAGGATCGAGCCAACGATCAATTGTGCCAGTATATCCCGGCACTAAAAAATGGGGCGGTTCTGGTAATCCGAGAAGTTCTTGTAAACTCGCACACAGATGTAAATGCCAATGCTCTTGTTTACTAGGGTCAACGCTATAAATTAAATCTCCCCCTGGTGTAAATAGGGCAATGCCCTTAAATAACTGAGGAAACGAGCGTTGAGTCTCGTCCATTGCTGATTGTTGATTGTTGATTGTTGATTGTCACAAATTAGAGTTTTTCTAGTAAATCAAGGCGGCAGATCACAAGATAAGATTTTCCTGGCTGCCACCTCTTTGTCCTAACATAAGACGTAGCTTGTTCCTTTTCGGGAAGCGAGTATGACGAATGACAAATGACAAATGACAATTAAATACGACCCCGTAACATCATCGCCATTTCATTTTGAGTCGGCGACTGTTCTAGGGCAGTTTCTTCTGTGATACGTCCTTCCTGATAAAGGTTAAACAAGGACTTATTCATCGTGATCATGCCGTCAAATTCATTAGCCGCCATCAGTTCGTGAACTTCCTCATATTCACCCTTACGGATATAATCCCGAATCGCTTCTGTATTAATCAGAATGTCGTGGAAGGCGGCACGTTTGCCATCAGTGGTGCGACATAACCCTTGAGCAATGATTGCCACCATGGATTCGGCAAAAGCCACACGGATAGCGTGTTGTTCTTCTGGATTATAAAGATTGAGAATCCGTTCAATGGTTTTCACCGCACTGTTTGTGTGCAGTGTCCCCATAACCAAGTGACCCGTTTGAGCCGCTTTCAGGGCTGTATTTACAGTTCCCCGATCCCGCATTTCCCCCACCAGAATCACATCCGGATCTTCCCGCAAAGAGGCTTTTAAAGCGTTGTCAAACTGGAGGGTATGAGCGCCGACTTCCCGTTGTTTAATTAGGGCTTTTTGGCTTTTATGAACAAATTCGATTGGGTCTTCAATCGTAATGATATGCTTTGGCATCTCCTTGTTCATGTAGTCAATCATCGCCGCTAGCGTCGTTGACTTACCTGAACCGGTTGGACCCGTGACCAGAATTAAACCCTTGTGATAACTACAGACATCCCTAAGGATTGAAGGGAGTCGCAACTGTTCCATCGTCAAAATCTTGAGTGGAATCAAGCGCAGAACTATTGCCGGTCCAGTCAGGGAGTCGAAGATATTAATCCGCACCCGGGCAAAGTCATACTGTGCCGCACCATCAAATTCGAGTTCGTTTTGGAAACGGCGAATTTCTTCATCCGTGAGAATTTCCCGCAACCAACTCATAAACGTCGGTTTATCAGTTACAGGATATTCTGTATGTTCCATTTCCCCTCGGTTTCGCATTCGAGGGACTTCACCGACTCCAACGTGAACGTCAGAAAAGCCCTTGTCATAGGCTTCCCGGATCAGTTGGGCTAATGTTGGCTGTCCAGGAGAAAGTCCCGCACCCGGCGCTGGTGTCCGGGGTTTGACGCCCGATGAAGGTGGGCGAGAACTCGGTGCTGTTTTAACGGCAGTAGGCGCTGATGCCGACTGACCCGCCTTGGGCGGCATCGGCATTGTTTTAGAGGGCATCGCTTGGGTTGCCCCTGGCGGCGCTTTCCGAGACGTTCCTCCTCTGGGCGGTGGCGGTGGCGCTGGAGGAACGCGGGGTGGAGGGGGTGGCGCACTCGGAGGTCGTTTTGGATCGGTCATGGTTGAACTATCACTTAAGTTAGATTTTCTATACTGGTGCTTCCAGAATTCCCAAGCTTTAGGGATTAAATAGCATTCACGTACACTTATCCCCCACTATAAAACCATATCTAGCTGATCGAAAAGTTTTCGGTTACGGCAGGATTGCTGTAACGTTGATAATTGTTTCATTTGACTTGAGTTTAACCAAGCGATCGCCACACCCATCTTTGCCGGACAACTTTACAGATTTTAACGATACAGTCATGACTCGATTGTCGCTGGTTAGCAACACAGCCGTCTCTGTTTGAGAGGCGTTAATGACTCCCATCAATCGATCCGTTGAGGTTTTAAATTGCAGGGCTTGAGTACCCAGATCACCCCGTTTGATGCGTCTGATGACACCGAGTCCGATGCGTTTGCCATAGCCTTGCTCAGATACCAGTAAAAGATTCTCGTTGGGAGCGATCGCCACACATCCGACTAATTCCTCCCGACGCCGCAGTCGCAATGCCTGATTTCCTTGAGCTGTACGCCCCATAATCGGTAAATTTTGGTCGTTAATTTCAAAGCGTAATAAGCGCCCATTACTGGTAGCGATAATCAGATCATCATTGGGTTTAGCCAGGGTAACATACGCTAGAGAATCCTCCTCTTTGAGCTTGACCACCGTTAAACCGCGTGCCGTTAAGTTAAGTAACTCGGTAGCGGGTAGACGTTTAACTCGCCCCTGTTGGGTGAGCAAAATCAGGCTGAGAGACTCCGAGAGTTCTCTGGGTCGAAAATGGGCGATAACAGTTTCAGATTGAGCTGCATCAGGAAGGAGACGAGTTACAGGAATACCTTGCTTACGCCCTGCGGCGGGTGGGATATCTTGCACTTTCAAGGGGTAGGCTTTACCCCCACTGGTTAGGGTGGCAAATTCTGACTGGGTGGTGGTTTGCTGCGTCTGAACCACAAAATCGTTCCCATCTTTGATCGAGGGTTTGGATTTGGGATCAGGGGCAGAACGCAGGCGTTGTACGTTTCCTTGATAGGTAAACTCCAGAACTGTTTGTTCGGCTTCAATGTCAATCAGACTTGGCGATGGGGGTTTTGAGGTCGAGGTTTTTGGCTTGTCTGAGGTTTTGGTTTTCTTGCGGGTTTGTTTTTCGGATTTGGGTTGTTTGGGTTCTTTAAGAGATTGCGGCGATCGGATTTTGGTGCGACGCGGATCAGCATATTTCCGTTTGAGCGATCGCAACTCTTTTTTCAGGGTTTTGAGGAGTTCATGTCGGCTACTGAGTAAGTCCTGGAGAGTTTCAATGCGGGCGGTGAGTTCCTCAAATTCGGTCTGGAGTTTTTGCCGTTCTAACCCCGTAAGGCGGCGCATCGGCATGGCAAGGATGGCATCAGCTTGACTCTCACTCAGGTTTAACTGATCTTGAAACCGAGTCTTGGCGGTTGTGCCATCAGGCGCATGGGTGAGAATTTCAATCACGCGAGTGAGTTGATTTAAGCAAACCAATAATCCTTCCACCAGATGACGCCGTTGTCGTTTCTGATCAAGTTCATAGGTATATTGCCGAGTCAGGGTTTGTTCCCGGAAGCGTAAGAATTCTTCCAGGCATTGCCGTAAGGGTAGCTGGCGGGGCTGTCCATTGACTAATGCCAGCATAATCGCGCCAAAGTTACTTTGTAAGGGGGTTTGTTTATAGAGGTGCTGAAGAACATCTCTGGGATGAGCATCCCGTTTAAGTTCCACAACCACCCGCATCCCCCGGCGATCGCTCTCATCGCGCAAATCGGCAATTCCGTCTAAGCGTCCATGATTGACCAGATCGGCAATTTTTTCAATCCAAGCCGCTTTATTCACTTGATAGGGTAATTCTGTGACAATGAGTGCCGTGCGGCGATGACGGCGAGTACGCCCGACTTGAATCTCTTCCACCTTGGCAATTCCCCGCACCGGAATAATGCCACGTCCACTGCGATAGGCATCCCGAATTCCCGACGTATCGATAATTTCCCCTCCCGTGGGAAAATCGGGTCCGGGAATTAGTTTCCACAATTTCTCATCCGCCAGATCCGGGCGATCAATCAAGGCGATTAACCCATCTACAATTTCGCCCAAGTTATGAGGCGGAATATTCGTTGCCATGCCAACCGCAATGCCAGAGCAACCATTGAGCAGTAAAATGGGTAGTTGAGCGGGTAAAACCACAGGCTCTTGTTGAGAGCCATCGAAATTATCGATAAAATCAACGGTTGCCTCGCCAATTTCTGATAGGAGGGCTTCATGACTGATGGGAGACAGCCGCGTCTCTGTGTAACGCATGGCAGCCGGTGGGTCGTTATCCACCGACCCAAAATTGCCATGACCCGCCAATAGTGGATAGCGAGTGGAAAAGTCTTGGATCAAGCGCACCATAGCATCGTATACAGCTTGATCCCCATGGGGATGATACTTCCCCAAAACATCACCCACTACGCGAGCGCACTTACGGTAGGGTCTATCGGGGGTTAAACCCAATTCGTACATGGCATACAAAATACGCCGATGCACGGGCTTTAGACCGTCGCAAACGTCTGGCAAGGCACGCCCAACGATGACACTCATGGCATATTCAAGATATGACTGTTGCATCTCTGCATGGAGGGGCGTGGGAATAACTTGACCAGTCGCCAGCAGATTCAACTGTTTTGCCATGAGTTCTGTGTCCTAATTTCTAACCACAACGAGATGAAAATTTGATTTTTTTTGTGGCAACATTGCCCAGTCCCTGTCAGACTGATGATCAAATCGCACTTTTGTTGAAAAGACGACTTTCTTGATGCAACGCCCATGAAAACCGTTCTGATTGTAGAAGACGATCCCATTAATCTTCGCGTTTTTTCCAAAATTCTCACGAAGCGGGGTGGCTTGAATGTCAAGGGAACCGAAGATGTAGAGGAGGTCATGAAAATTGCCCACGCGGGAGATGCAGATATTATCTTGATGGATGTTTCCCTGGCTCACAGTGTTTACCAAGGTAAGCCAGTAGACGGCATCAAGATTACCCAAATGCTGAAAGCGGACGCTCAAACCAGCAATCTGCCCATTATATTAGTCACGGCTCATGCTATGGAAGGCGATCGCGAAAACTTCCTTAAGCAAAGTGGTGCTGATGGTTATATCTCTAAACCTGTTGTTGATCATCAACAGTTTGTCGATCAAATCCTGGCACTTTTGCCCAAAGATGATTAGGCAAACCTGAGTAAGAGCAACACCTGGAGATAACCCGTGTTGGTTGGTGTAGGACGATTCATCCTCTGAAACTGGGTGCTGACATTGCCGAACCCCTAGAGTCTTGCTAAAGTACATCTGTACTGTACCACAACCGTTTCGGCAAAATATAGAGGTTTACCAACCTTGCCCTAAAAGGGACAAGGATTGACCAAGCCAATTTGGACAACGTAAGCGGTGATGGCCCTAAGTGAGCCTAGTTCTGGCACAGACTTCCGAATACTTCCCTAGTTCGGACTATCTCTAAGCCTAATTGGTTAGGCGTTGGGTAATGCCAAGACATCTTGGACTGGGTAGGCGAAGGGACTTATTACAGGGCAAGCTGGTTCCTGGGATTATCTCCATTTAAAAACCAGCATTTAATTGTAAAACTGTCTGATCAAGACAGGGTTTGTGACCCAAAGGAGTTTCGACGAAAAACGTCAGAAATCTTGCGGTCAGTTTTGCTTATACATCCCCTGATACCATACCTTAGCAGCGTAGAGACGCGCCCTGGCGCGTCTGGGAACACTCAAATTTTGATTCAAGGGGTAACGTCTACTTGTACAGGAGCGTTGTTACCGGGGGCAATGGTTGCCTGAATTCTGGGGTTTGCCAAGAATTTTTGAGTATCAGACATCAGACGTTCCCCCCAAAGATTTTCTTTGAGGAACTCTAAATCAGCATAACGCTCATCTGAGCGGAGGGCTGTTTCTCCTAGAGTCAGTCCTCTGTCTTGCTCCCCTTGGGTATAAAGTGCTACGGCTACAGCCAGCTTCGGTTCAGCTGCTTCTGGATCAATCGCGATCGCGGCTTGCCATTTGTCAATCGCGCCAGCCACATCCCCCTGTTCATACTTGACCAATCCGATATTATTGATCGCGGGCCACACGGGCCACGTATCACTGGGTTCCTGATCTGCCGCTTTTTGGTATGCGGCGATCGCCTTTGAATACTGATCCAGCATATAGTAGGCGTTGCCTAGATCAAAGAGCGCTTCGGGAACCTCAGGTTCTATCTTCAAGCCAGCTTCTAAACTAGACACGGCTTTTCGATACTCCTCTTTCTGAAAATAGACATTGCCTAAGGAAAAGAGAACACCAGCCTCTTCAGGCTTCAAGGATTGAGCCTTAGAGAGTGCCTCAATTCCCTCGTCGAATTGCTGGTTTTGGACATACAAGGTTCCCAAAATAAACCACGTTTCAAAACTATTGGGAGCAAGCTGAGTTGCTAGTTTAGCTCTAGACAATGCCAGATCGTATTGCTGGAAACGGGTAAGCTGAACGGCATCCTGCGCTAGATTCAAGCCTTGCTGCTCTAATTCCTCAGCATCGAGCTGTAAAGTATAGGGAAGCAGGGCTTGGGCGGACACAGGAGCAGGTTTGGTCAGCCAAGCCAGCAGAACAAAAATAGGCAATAACAGAATACGTTTGAACACGGTGAAGTCTCAAACCACAACAAAGAATCTTCAGCTACGTTAGCACTCTTACTGGCGTTCTCGTCCAGGGAATGATGTGGAAGACTGAAGCAGCAGGGATGTCGGGGCGGGTTTTATCGCTAATCTTCTGGAGAAAACCCATAACCTAAATTGAGGATGCCCTTCGTTAGTACGGTTAGTATAGGAATAAAGGAACTTGAACGGCTTAGACGGGCGTCGTTGACGTAGCACCAACCGAGATAGCCAAATCGGTGTAACGGAAACAGATGATTGATTGTTTGTTTTTGCGCCTTGCGAGGAAAATAAGTGTTCACTCCTTAAAAGCAAGAATTCTGCTGTAACAGATTAATGAGGGAACCTGACACAGACTATGGGTAAAGACAATAATCCTCTCCCTTGGGTAATGGGATTCATCACAGCCAGCCTTGTTGTCGTGGGTGGTGCGGGATATTATTGGGTGGTTGCGGCAAAACCAGACCAACTTGATCTTGATGAACTGACTGTGCCAGTGGATGTGCAGGATTTAGCCGTGCGAATCACGGCAAATGGTACGGTACAACCCGTTCAAACCGTTAACCTGAGTCCGAAAACGGCGGGTCGTTTGGTCAAGCTGGAAGTCGAACAAGGGGATCAGGTTGACGCGGGAGACGTGGTGGCGGTAATGGAGCAAGAGGATCTTAAAGCTCGGTTTGTAGCCGCCAGAGCTGAACGAAAGCAAGCACAAGCTCGTTTAAAGGAAACCCAAGTCAGTCGTCCTAAAGAAATTGCCCAAGCCAAACAGCGACTCATACAGGCACAAGCCCGTCTTGCTGAAGCCCAAGCCGGTAATCCCAGCGAAATTAAACAAGCTTTCGCTCAAGTCCTCACTGCTCGTTCCCGTTTAAATTTAGCTCAAGAACGAGTTAAACGGTATAAGGACTTGGTAGAAAAGGGAGCCATATCCCAAGATCAGTTCGATGAGACATTGGCTGAATTCCGTACCGCCACCGCCCAGTTTTATGAAGCTCAACAACGTTTAGAGCAAGTACGTAAGACTAAAGAGGATGAAACCAGCCCAGAGATTGTTCAACTCAAAGCTGCGGTTAAAGAAGCTGACTTGACATGGCAACAACTTCAGGAAACCTACGAAGCCGAGATTGTCCAACTTGAAGCAGCCGTAGAAGCAGCTAACGCTCAAGTACTGGCTGCTGAAATCCAAGGGATAGACACGATTATTCGTGCGCCTTTTCCGGGAATTATTACTCAGAAATATGCCACGGTTGGCGCATTTGTCACGCCAACAACCTCGGCATCAAGTACAGCTTCAGCGACCTCTACATCAATCGTCGCATTAGCCACCCAACAACTAGAGGTTCTGGCTGAAGTTCCCGAAGTTGATATTGGACAAATTCAAGAAAAACAGCAAGTACAAGTTACCTCAGATGCGTTTCCGGATCAGGCTTTCCGAGGTCAGGTTAGGTTGGTTGCTCCAGAAGCTGTTGAGATAAATGATGTTACATCGTTTCGAGTGCGAGTTGTCCTAGCGCCGGAAGCGCAGGAGAAATTGCGCTCTGGAATGAACGTTGACCTGACATTTTTAGGAAAACCGATTAGCGATGCTCTGGTTGTTCCGACAGTGGCGGTGGTGACGCAAGAGGGCGAAACTGGGGTTATGGTTCCTGATTTTGAAGATCAGCCTAAGTTTAAACCGGTCACAATTGGAGCAACTATTGAGGATAAAACTCAGATTATCCGGGGATTGAGAGAAGGAGAAAGGGTGTTTATTGATTTACCTGAAAACTATAATCCTGAAGAAGAAGAGTAGGAGAAAAGGAGAGCTGGGGAAGCTGGGGGAGATGGGGAAGATGGGGAAGATGGGGAAGATGGGGAAGATGGGGAAGAATAAATGAAATTAAAGCTTATCCGAACAGTATTGGGAGAAGGGGATTCGTGTCTGGAAAGCTGACGAACCCAAAAATCTATAATCATAATTTCTAATTCATAATTCACAAAATGGATATTGTAGAAAGCATCAAAATGGCATCTACCACGTTGATGGCGAACAAGCTACGCAGTAGCTTAACCATGTTGGGCATTATAATTGGGAATGCCTCAGTGATCGCGATGGTGGGAATTGGACAAGGAGCGCAAAAACTAGCCTCTGAACAGTTTGAAGCTCTCGGACCTAATGTCCTATTTGTGATTCCCGGCTCTCGTGAAGCGCAACAGACAACCGTTGATTTTCCTAAAACATTAGTTTGGGAAGATGCTCAGGCGATCGCGACTCAAGTTCCAGCCGTTGCCGAAGTCGCTCCGCAAATTAATTTGAGATATTTAATTACCTACCGCAATCGCAATAGTAATTCATTGGTAACCGGAACAACCCCAGAATTTCTATCGGTTCGCAGCTTTAATGTTGAAAAAGGACGGTTTTTTACCGATATTGACATCAAACGCAACAACCAAGTTGTCGTTCTGGGTTCTGAAGTTGTCGAAAAATTATTTGGCTACCAAGATCCGATTGGTCAATCGGTGCGAATTAAAGATGTTAGCTTTGAAGTTATCGGGGTGATGGAACCCAAAGGTACTTTTTTAGGCAATAACCAGGATGATGCGGTGTTTATCCCTTTAAGTACGATGGCGAATCGATTGCGGGGACGCACTTCGCCTTATGGGGTTCAAGTAAGCTGGATTGCGGTTTCGGCTAGGGATCGAGATAGTATTAGTGCAGCTCAGTTTCAAATTGAAAACTTACTGCGGCGACGCCATAAAATTGTGGGTGAAGATGATTTTGGTGTTCAGACTCAGGAGGATATCTTACAAATCGTCAATACGGTGACAGGTGCATTAACAATCATGCTCGCCGCGATCGCAGCCATTTCCTTAGTTGTTGGCGGTATCGGTGTGATGAACATTATGCTGGTATCAGTTAGGGAACGAACCCAGGAAATTGGACTACGGAAAGCCGTGGGTGCTAGAGAACAGGATATCCTAATTCAGTTTATGATTGAGGCAATTATTCTCTCCGCCGCCGGGGGAATTATTGGAACCGCAATTGGTGTAAGCGGTGTTTTACTGGTTGGTGCTTTCTCGCCCTTAAAAGCTGGAATTTCACCCATTGCTATTCTCGTAGCTGTTGGCGTTTCCGGAGGAATTGGTTTATTTTTTGGCGTCGTTCCCGCCAGACAAGCAGCGAAACTTGACCCAATTGTGGCGTTGAGGAGTGCTTAGAGTGCCATGGCACGTCTGTCAATTGTAAGGGCGGGTTTAGGAACTCAATTGGCATGTCACCGATAACGTACTAACAAAACCCGCCCTACCTTACCGATAACGTATCAATAAAACCCGTCCTAAGCTGTCATGCATTTAAATTGGGTATTAGTAGCGAGCAAGATGCCAAGCCTGCGGCATGGCTTCGCTAAACGCACTACAAGGCTTTCGCCGTTATTGATATTAAGGTTTAAATGCCGAACAGCTTACCCCACCGATAAATGAAAAAAACCTGCCTTGCCTTACCAAGAAATAAACAACAAAATATGCTTTTATATTATGTCCATAAAAAAACTTGACTTAAATGAAATTGAGTTCTACTGATCAACTAAAAATACAGGAGATTCGAGAACATGAAAATACATCAGTGCTACAACAACTAATGTATAAACCGTTGATGCCCCAAAACCAATGAGTAAATCTTTTTTAGGATTCCGTTGCTTTTGCTCAAAAAACATATCTGTAGCCCCCATTTGCATCATTAAAATTCCTATAATATTGGAGAGCCAGTAACCAACAGCGGTGAGCGGTAAAAACAGGTCAGGAAAAATCCAACTGAACAGATAGGCAAAAAGGTAGGCAATGGGCATATTAAAAAATAAGTCATTCCACCAAGACAACGGGGAGAGCATATAGCCAATTCCCATTAAAAATCCACCTCTCAGTTTTTTCAGCATTGAATTTACCCAGTCTATCTATAGTTATTCCGTTATCATTGGGTAGGGCGGGTTTTGTTGTTTGGTTATCGGTGAAGACATAATTGAGTCCCTAAACCCGCCCCTACAGATGAAATATCATGATTATAAACCAAAAATACTATTTAGGCTTTTGTTCGTTATCAGTGGGTAGGGCGGGTTTTGTTGTTTAGTTATCGGTGAATACATAATTGAGTTCCTAAACCCGCCCCTACAATTGTCTTCTTGTTTAACCGTAGGACTATATGCACGACTCTATCAATTTTCCATCGTCCCTTCATTCAACAGCAGTGGAACCACCCATTATTATTCGTCTAGAAAATATTTCTAAGGTTTATGGTACAGGTAACACAGAAGTCAAAGCCCTAAGCCAAGTAAATCTAACTATAGAGAAAGGTGAATACTGCTCAATTATGGGGGCGTCGGGGTCAGGAAAATCAACGGTCATGAATGTTATCGGCTGTCTTGACCAACCCACGTCTGGACGCTATTACCTAGATGGTGTGGATGTTTCTCATCTGGATGATACTCAATTAGCTGGGATTCGCAATGTCAAGATTGGTTTTGTGTTTCAGCAATTTCATCTTCTGCCGCAACTCACTGCTTTGGAAAATGTGATGTTGCCTATGGTGTATGCTGGAATTTCTCCCCAAGAACGCCGCGATCGCGCCATGAGTGCTTTAAAACGGGTTGGCTTGGAAAATCGCCAGTTAAATAAGCCCAATCAACTGTCTGGTGGACAACAGCAACGGGTAGCCATTGCCCGGGCGATCGTCAATCAACCCGTATTACTTTTGGCAGATGAACCAACCGGGGCGCTGGATTCTCATACGACGGCTGAAGTGATTGGGTTATTCAGTCAACTCAATGAGGAGGGAATTACGGTGGTGATGGTGACTCACGAACCGGATGTCGCTCGTTTGACGAAGCGTATTGTTTGGTTTCGGGATGGAGAGGTGATTTATTCTTATTTGACGCCAGAGGAAATGGTACAAGTGGCAACAGGGTAGTGGTTCATGGTTCCTTGCTAATTGTAATACCCGACAAGATTTGGAACCAAAAAGCCAGCGCCACTCAAAACTCGGTCAGGGCGGGTTTAGTCGCATCTAGGTGAAACCAAAATGATAGTAGTGAAACCCGCCCCTACTTTCCTCAAATCTCAGAACTTAAGTTCCAACTGATATCGGTTTTGTTTTACTGTTCCGCAAAAAACTCATAAAGTTTTGTACGAAAGATTGACTGAGCGTTTTACTTTCCGATTCTTCCGTCAATTGCGCGGGTAAGGGTTCAACGGATTGAGTGGGTAGATTTCCCACGAATAACGGCACTTCTTCGGCTAAACCGACTGTAATCAGGGCAAAAGCAATTTGCTGAACTTTTTCTATTGGGAGTCGTAGTTCCCTGGCAATCATTTTCAGCGAAACTGTCCCTTTTGTGTACTCCCAAATCTGCCATTCGACCGGATCTAATCGGTAACGAAGTTGACCTGTCTTTGTACTGATTAAACCGCTATTAGGATCAGGTAATTTATCAGCTAAGGTATCCCAGTTTGGCAGCACCCTCAATCCCATTAACGTGGCTTCAGTGGCGGGTATGCTCAACCCCGTCATTTCTCGCCCAGGTAGGGGTACATTCTGCTCGAATTTAAATTGAGCATCTTTGAGTTGAAACAGAGTACCGATTTGCTGTAAAACCTGAACTTGGAATAACTGCTTAAGATGTTCGGTTTGTAAAACACCGTGATTTTTGAGACACAACCCCAGAGGTTTTCCCGTCGGACAGCACCATTGGACTAATTTGGCGACCACGCGATCGCTCACCCACTGGTATTGCTCAATCAGGGCGATTAAACCTTGACCATTCAAGCGATTAGCTGTCGCGACAATACGACCTTGGTGAACCCATACATAATAGGGAATTGATGGTATGGTTAATGCGGTGCGTAATGTGAGTAACCCGGTTTTTTTCCCTTGTTCAATCAAATGAAACAGTTCGGGAAGAGACAAGTCAGATAAGTATCCTGTAATAGCCATAGTTTTAAAAGGACAGTTTTAAGAGCATCAGCGCAGACTTCAATCAGGCAGGACGTGTTGAAGCTTTAAAGGAAGTTAGCTTAATTTTATATTTTCTTAATAATATTATAGCTTAACAATTATTCATATTAGCCGATAGTCTTAATTTTTTCAGCATGGTCCTGTCACTTCAGCCCAAGTAGCGAGGACGCCGAAGCCTGCATGAAGCACAAGCATCTGACTAGCTTACTTCTAGATATGAACAAAATGCTCACACGATCCATAATGATTTACAAAAATGGGATTTAGGGGGATCGACAATGTACCGCATAGCAGAGCAAACTGCTGTAATTAAATATAGTATAGTGATGTAAAATTAATTTTATATAGATTTTATTTATAAAAAATAAAAATGCCCAAACTTTTATGTTTTAACAACACAATTTAAATAATGTTCAATTAAGACAATTAGAGTATCAATAACTGAATCTTTTTCATTCGCATTTAAGGTAACGAAAGGTGGACGAGTTTTTTCATCGACAAACCCTAGAGCGATCGCGACATTTTCTTCAGACCAAGCGCCTTCACAATCTCTGTGGGTCAAGCCAATTAGCATGGGAATGTCTACTCTCTGTTTCATAAACGCGAGCAGCTTGCGGGCTGAGCGAAAATCGCTAGGACGGTGAGCATCTACCAAAAGGATATAAGCATGGGCTTTGCGAATCAAGATATCCCACATAAAATCGAAGCGAGCTTGTCCGGGTGTACCATAGAGATGCAATGCCATTTCTGGGGCAAATTGTAAGCGTCCAAAGTCCATCGCTACGGTTGTTTTTTTCTTAATGTCAGTAGTTTGATCGGTTGAGAGTCGATCTGTATCAACTACAGCAATCTCGCTAACTGAGCGAATGAAGGTGGACTTACCAGCACCCACTGTACCCGTAACAACTAGACGCATAATTTCCACCGTTACTTGCTGCTCCTCAAGAAACCCAGCAAGTTTTGCATAAACGAAGGACTAACCTCAGAGCCATTATCCTCTTTACTGCCGTGATTGGTTCCAGCAGCTACAGGCTCTAACACATCTTCTGCCATTGCTTTAGAACGAGACGTCGCCGTCATCATTGGGACTTCTTGGACTAAACCCACGCTAATCAGTCGGAATGCCGTTTGTTGAATTATTTCTATGGGTTGTTTGAGCTGAGTTGCCATTGTATTCAGAGAAATCGAGCCATTTGATCGCTGCCAAACTTGCCCTTCCACCGAATCCAAGCGTAGATGACGCTTGCCAATCACTACTCTCGACAGGGCGGAGGTTGGTTCTGGCAGTTTGTTTGCTAATAATACCCAGTCTCTTAACACTCGTAAACCCATTAACGTGGCTTCGGTGGCGCTGAGGCTTAAGCCAGTCATTTCCGTCGTGGGCAAAGTGGCTTTAGTATCAAATTTAAATCGAGCCTCTCTCAGCCGAAACAAACCACAGACTTGCCGTAGAACTTGAGCGTGGAACAACAGTCTGAGTTGTTCCGGCTGGAGAAACGATTGAGTCTTTAAATATAAGCCAATCGGAATATTGGCTGGGCAACGGTTCACCTGCTCTCGCAACACTTCCGGGCTAATCCAGCCGCGTTGTACAATCATGGCGAGTAAGCACTGGTGATCCAAGCGATTGGTCACAGCGACAATGCGACCTTGATGTAAGAGTACATGGCGTACTCGTTTCTCATGATTCTCCGTCAGAAACCGCAAGGTCAGCAATCCGGTTTTGCTGCCTTGATCCAGAAATTGAAATAGTTCAGGGAGAGAAAACTCCGACAAACAGCTTGTAATTGCCATTACTTGTTCACTACTTGCTAAAAACTTGTCAAAAAATAGGCAAACTCTAGACTTATTGTCTTAGGTTTACAATTCCAATTGAAGAATAATCAATTTTTTGTTACTTATCTTAGATAAATCATAAATATCTTTATGATCTATAGTAATCGTGTTATCCTAACCTTGGCAACATCAGTCAGAGCGCCAAAGCAACAGTCAGGACAAGTTTACACTGCCTGATTCAAGATTGGGTGTCGGTTTTCAGGATTCTTCCAAGTTCAAGACTTATCTGTGAGCAGCGCTTTAGCGTACCTTACCGACGTGATAGAGCTATGGGGATTAAATCTCTATCCTGTATTTGAGCTGAAACTCAAGCCCACACTACATTCTGGGCAAACTCACGCTTCTCACGCTTCGGCAGTGTAAGAGAGTATCCCACCTCGTCACAGCCATGATAGAGGTAGGAGAGCAATTGTGGTTCTTGTCGTGGTCATGAATTATTCAGCGACCTGTGATTGAGTGTCATACGCTCCTGATATTTTCCGGATTGGATCAAGCGCCGCCTTCAACTCTGGAATCACACGCTTAATTTCCAGCAACAGTACACCTTGTTTCGCCGCTTTGCTGGCTAAAACCAGTAACACCGCATATTCGCCGCAGTTGGTCAAAATGCCGTAGCCGCGATCGCCTTCTACGTAGATGCGATCAAGAAAGCCTCGGGACAACTCTGAGCCAATCCGCTCTCCCAACGATAGCATCGCCGCTGACATGGCGGAAACTCGTTCTTCATCCATCTCATTAGGCAAGCTTGAAGCTAAGGGTAGCCCGTCTGGAGACACCAAAGCTGCTCCCTGAACCTCACTGGTGCCCGTCACAAAATTCTGCAAAATGTTCTCAATCTTCGCCGTGTTAATGGTCATTGTCATCATCCTCGATAAGTCCGGGTTGGATTTGGTGAGACGGTTAAAGGGTATGAATACCACTAAATCCATCCATTATCCAAGTATCCAACTCTATCTCACCATCGAACTTATCACGGACGTTTTCAGATTAGGGGAAGTGGGGGAGCTGAGGGAGTTGGGGAAGCTGGGGGAGATGAGGAGGCTGGGGAAGAAAAACTATCCTAATCTGAATGGTACTGAAAATTGGCAGTTTTGACTCGCCGAAACCCTTGATATACCGTAGGGTGGGTACTGCTCACCAGCCTTAAATCAGTACCATTCATCCTCACCTTTAGAGCGACAGCTATAACTTAAAAGTCAACACTGAGTCAGGGCGGGTTTTGTAGAAACGTTACCATCAATCGCCACGCATAAAGTCCCTAAACCCGCCCCTACTTCCCTCAAAACTCAAAATTTCCCCGCTCCCTGGAAAACCTATAAACTGGGGGTTTTTCCGGTTTCTTCCTGGCTGGGAACGGGGTCAACGGGACTGTAACCCATATCACCAGCAACTTGGCGGAGTAGGGAGATTTGCCCCTCGAAATCTAGCGTTTCGATTTGGGATAGAATCGAATTCACCTCTGACTGGGCTTTGTAGTTTAAGGGCATATCGACAACCGTATCACCCATTCCTTGCGCCCAAGCATACCAGACTAACAATTGGTTATTTTCACTCAATGCCCCATACGCCCGTGATACTTGTGTATCCTCACAATTTACGATGTCTCGCATTGCGGCTAGCTGCTGATCATCTGAAAGGTTGTAGAAGTCTCGCAGTAGTTGGGGGGAGATTTCCGCATCAGCCGCTGTGGGTGCTGCTGGTGTGATCGAATCACCCATTTTTTTGTAGATGTAGTAAAGTAACGCTAGTTTGTCATCTGTACCCAATCCCTCAAATGATTGGGTTATGTTTTTCGTCTCCTCAGAGCGGGCTGGGTTTACACCAGTTGGTTGAGTAGAAGCCATATAGTTTCTTTCCTCTAATACAACAAAATATCTCTACTCTTATGTTTACCAAACTTTACAAACAGGGATCGCCCTCCGATCGGTAGAGTTTGCTTAGAATCTGTGGTTAGATCAACATCTTCCTCTAGCCAGAGACGATGAAGTTGGTGGGAAGACAAAGACAATGACCACCGAATGCAGGATAATGGGCAAAGCGTTCACATTCTGTTACCTTAGACGTTCCTCCCTGTCAAATCACTTATTTTTTCATCGGTTATGCGGACTCATTATTGCGGCGAATTGCGAAGTAACCATGTTGGTGAAACCGTTACCCTCTGTGGTTGGGTAGATCGGCGACGTGACCACGGGGGGGTGATATTTTTAGATTTGCGCGATCGCACGGGTATTGTGCAGATTGTTAGTGATCCTCAGCGCACGCCGGATTCTTATCAGAATGCAGAAGCCGTGCGGAATGAATATGTGGTACAAATTACCGGGCGTGTGAGTCGGCGTCCCGATGAGTCGCTCAACCCGAACTTATCCACGGGTGAAGTGGAAGTGTATGCAGATCAGATTAACCCGTTAAATACGGTGCGGAAGCAGTTACCGTTTCAGGTGTCTACTGCTGACGCCGAAGCCGTGCGGGAAGACTTACGGCTCAAATATCGGTATCTGGATATTCGCCGCGATCGCATGCGCCAAAATATAGAATTGCGCCATCAGGTGATTAAGGCGATTCGTCGGTATTTAGAAGATGAGCAACATTTCATTGAGGTGGAAACCCCAATGTTAACCCGTTCCACACCGGAAGGGGCGAGAGATTATTTGGTGCCGTCTCGCGTGAATCCCGGACAATGGTATGCTTTACCACAATCCCCGCAATTATTCAAGCAATTATTGATGGTTGCTGGATTAGACCGTTACTATCAGATTGCCCGTTGCTTCCGGGATGAAGATAATCGGGCAGATCGTCAGCCGGAGTTTACCCAGTTGGACATGGAAATGAGTTTCATGTCCCAGGATGAGATTCTTCAGCTTAATGAAGGCTTGGTCTGTCATATCTTTAAAACCGTAAAAGGGATAGACATTCCCCGCCCTTTTCCCCGTTTTACCTACGCCGAAGTCATGGAACGCTACGGTACGGATAAACCGGATACCCGCTTTGGCTTGGAATTGGTGGATGTTTCGGAATTGCTGAAAGATTCAGGATTTAAAGTCTTTTCCGGTGCAGTGGCGGCTGGGGGTAAGGTAAAAGTTTTGCCCATTCCTGGCGGTAACGACAAAATTTCCAACGTGCGAATTAAACCGGGTAAGAGTGGAGACTTATTTAACGAAGCCGCCGCCGCAGGTGCTAAAGGTTTAGCTTATATTCGGGTGCGAGATAACTGGGAAATTGATACGATTGGGGCGATTAAAGATAATCTCACTGAGGAACAGAAACAGAAACTGCTGGAAATGACAGGGGCTAAACCCGGTTATTTACTCCTGTTTGGTGCCGGGGATACGGATGTAGTGAATAAAACCTTAGATCGCCTGCGCCAGGTATTGGGTCAGGAGTTGGGACTGATTAACCCAACGAAAATTAATTTACTCTGGGTGACAGACTATCCCATGTTTGAATGGAATGCGGATGAGAAGCGCTTAGAGGCAATTCATCACCCCTTTACCGCGCCGCACCCCGATGATATCGATGATCTGAAAACAGCAAGGGCGCAAGCGTATGATTTAGTGTATAACGGCTATGAAGTCGGCGGTGGCAGTTTGCGGATTTACCAGCCGGATATTCAGAAACGGGTATTTGAGGCAATTGGATTATCGCCAGAAGAGGCTCAAAATAAGTTTGGTTTCTTACTGGAAGCCTTTGATTATGGCGCACCCCCTCATGGTGGAATTGCCTATGGCTTAGATCGGTTGGTTATGTTGTTAGCTGGGGAAGAATCAATTCGGGATGTGATTGCCTTTCCCAAGACGCAGCAAGCCAGTTGTTTGTTAACGGAAGCACCCGCCCAGGTGGGAGAAAAGCAGTTGAAAGAATTGCACGTTGTTTCTACCTATAAGCCGAAGAAAGCGTCTGGGGTCAAGTAGATCGTTCGTGTTGGCAATATTGTAGAGACGTTGCCTGCAACGTCTCTACTGGCGTAGCACGCCTAATTTTAGTGATTAGAATGATGTCCACAAACAGTAGGGGCGCACAGACGTGCGCCCTTTTATTGCACAGACGTGCGCCCTTTTATTGCACAGACGTGCGCCCGATTTAACTGTATAGCCTTACCAAGGCAGGTTAGGAGATTTTACAGTTCCTTATTGCCTATTATCAGTTCATGACTGGGATTCAGTGACGTCCTAACCTGTGTGCGTAGTGCTATAAAAATCTATTGCAGCATTGATTAAATCGGGCGCAAGCCTTGCGCCCCTACAATTTCTGCACGCAAGCCTAATCAATCAAATTATAGGTATCCCAAACATACTGACGACAGGTTTCGTAGGCTTGATTGTCTACTTCAGTTTGAGGGTTTTGGAAGACAGGATGATAGCGGAGGCGATCGCAGCAAACGTTTAACCATGCCCGCCAATGACCACGCCATAAACATATCGTCCCATCGCTACTACCACTAACCACCATTTGACCATCTGGACTAAAAGCAACTGACCTCACCGCTCCCTCATGCTTTTGGAATGGTTTACCAATGGGGTTGCCTTGCAAGTCCCACAAACGTACTGTTCCATCCTCACTACCACTAACGATCGATTGACCATCTGGATTAAAAGCAACGGAAGTCACAGGAAACTCATGTCCTTGGAAAGGTTGACCAATGGGATTGCCCTGTACGTCCCACAAGCGTACTGTCCTATCCCGACTACCACTAACAATGGTTTGACCATTTGGGCTAAAAGCAACACAGAATACAGAAGACTGATGTCCTCTAAATTTAAATCCTTTATTAATTGGCTCACATTGTAAATTCCATAACTGAATTGTTTTATCCCAACTACCACTAGCAATGATCTGACCATCTGGGCTAACGGCTACAGATCTCACAGAATGTGGATGTCCTTTTAAGGATTGGCTAATTGGGTTACCCTGCAAATCCCATAAGCGCACTGTCCAATCTCTACTGCCACTAACAATCATTTGACCATTGGGGCTAAAGGCTACAGACCAAACAGAATCTGTATGTCCCCGAAATGGTGGATTAATCAGGTTACCTTGTAAGTCCCACAAACGTATTGTCCCATCCCAACTACCACTAATTATCATTTGACCGTCTGGGCTAACGGCTACAGACGTAACATTATTCTCATGTCCCTGAAAGGGTGTGCTAATTAGATTGCCCTGTAAATCCCATAGACGTAAGGTTTTATCCTCACCGCCACTAACAATTATTTGCCCATTAGGGCTAAAAGCTACTGAATTAACAGCACCCTCATGTCCCCGGAACGATTGACCGATGAGGTGACTCCGTAAGTCCCACAGGTATACTATCTTGTCCCAACTGCCACTGGTACTAGCCATCATCTGTCCATCTGGACTAAAGGCAACTGAACTAACGGAATCGTTATGTCCTTGGAAAGGTTGACCAATAGGTTGCCCTTGTAAATTCCACAAGCGCACTGTCTTATCCCAACTGCCACTGGCAATGATTTGCCCATCTGGACTAAAGGCTACAGACATAACGTTATTCTCATGTCCTTGGAAAGGTTGACCAATAGGTTGCCCCTGTAAATTCCACAAACGCACTGTCTTATCCCCACTGCCACTCGCAATTATGTTCCCATCTGGACTAAAGGTTACTGATCTAACAGAAGTCTTATGTCCTTGAAAGGGTTGACCAATAGGTTGCCCCTGTAAATTCCACAAGCGCACTGTCTTATCCCAACTGCCACTCGCAATCATGTTCCCATCTGGGCTGAACGCGACTGAATAGACGGAACTATCATGTCCTTGAAAGGGTTGACCAATAGGTTGACCCTGTAAATTCCACAAGCGGATGGTTTTGTCTTCACCTCCACTAACGATTATTTGCCCATCTGGACTAAAAGCGACTGAATGGATGGAATCCTCGTGTCCTTGGAAGGGTTGACCAATAGGTTGACCCTGTAGATTCCACAAGCGGATGGTTTTGTCCTCACCTCCACTAACAATTGTTTGCCCATCTGGACTAAAAGCGACTGAATGGATGGCAGCCTCGTGTCCTTGAAAGGGTTGACCAATAGGTTGACCCTGTAAATTCCACAGGCGCACGGTCTTGTCTACGCCGCTAGTGGCAATCATCTGACCATTTGGACTAAAAGCAACTGACAAAATGAAATTTTCATGCCCGTGGCAAAGAATTGGGACTCGGCTTAGTTCCATTGCTTGACTGAGGTTAGACAGAACTGGAGTGAGAATCTGTTGTGGCAATTTGTTCAAATTAAAACCCATTGATCCAATTGCCAGTAACAAACCCTCTAGAGGTTTTAGCGGCAGTAAGTTAGAAACCTTAATTGCTTGTTCTCGCAACTTTGATTCAGTTCTCAATCCTTCTACAGTACTAATTATATCTTGTTCATAAAAAATGCTAATTTTGTAAAATAACACCAGTTCATCATCTAAATTTAATTTCAGTTCTTGCCATTTTTTCCGCGCTTGCACGAGCAAGCCACCCATAATTAAATTTTGATCGATTGGATGCTTTTTCCATTCTTGATAAGCATCTTCCATTCTGTCAATCAATCGCCGTAGTTCCCGATTTTCTTGACGCCATTGAGCAAAAGTTTCCCATCCATCCATCAAAGCTTCATGAGCTACATCCACCCATTCTTCTACATCTCGATTGGTGACTAACAACCGTCCATCAACCAACTTGTCAAGGACTTTGCTAATAGTATTTTGGTGAGTCTGGTTATCTCCGGCGATCGCGAGTAGTTTGGCTTTTGGCTGTCGTTGCCGTGTATCCTTCTCTTGTACCCCCGTTCGCACTAGCTTGAGAAAAATTTGCTTAACCCATTCTTGTTCTTGTTCTGTAAAGTCTTTATACAAGGTTTGGGCATGACGATTGAGCGCTCCAATTACTCCACCCAGTTTATTATAATTGGTTAATGTTAATTGATGAGTTTCTCGGTCTCGCTGCTGCCAAAGTTCTGTTAGCGCAAACTGTAATAGAGGTAAACAACCCTTTTCTTGACCGACATCTTGTAGAATAGCTCCCAAGAGTCCTGTTTCCAACTGATAACCTTGGAGATTGGCAGGTGTCGCGATCGCTTCCTCTAATTCTGCACCCACCAATGGAGGCATATATAAGGCTTCGTGTTGAATCAGGTGAGTCAGTGATTCATAATGCAAACAGGGTTCCAGAAAATCTGCTCGCATCGTGATTACAATTGCCAAGGGCGAATCAGGAATTTCCGTAACCTGAGTGAGTAATTCAATAAACTGGTGTCTTTCTTTCTCTTTGAAACAAACTGTGAATACTTCCTCAAATTGGTCTATGATCAGCAAAAAAGGTTCCTCATTCGGTAACTTTTCAATAACTGGACGTAAACCCTCTGTCTCGATCCAAGAGTAAATCTCCCGAAAATTTGAACGCTCAAATAGCGTTATTAAAGCCCGTTTCAATTCAGCTAACGGCTCAATTCCTGGTAATATTGGTTCTAAGACTCGCCAACCGTTTTTCTCTAACTGAGGAATCAATCCTGCCCTAACTACTGATGATTTTCCACTCCCAGACGCCCCAATAATTGGCACAAAATTTGCTTTAAGCAGCTTTTCTATCAATTGTTGAACAACCTTCTCTCGCCCAAAAAAGAACTGCGCCTGCTCTTTGTCAAAAGCTTTTAAACCCTGATAGGGACAAGTTTCATCAATTACTCTAGTTGTCTGTTTGTGCGGATACTGGACTAGAGTAATACAACGTCCCCATCCCAGACGAATTGGTTCTTGCCCACTACCCTTAAGTTCTGAGGCAATAAAATCAAATAAACGATCGCCACTAACTTGCCCCTTTTCATCCGCGTTCTCTACAGATAGTCCTTTGAGAATCGCTCGGGTAAAATAACCGTGGTCTTCACCTTCATAGGCTTTTTCAAACCCTCGACAGGCTGTAATTAGGTAATAATCTCGCTTCGTATTAAAAGCCGTAAAGGTGGGCTGTAGTAGCTGCTTTTCTAGTAACGTGCCAGCATAACAGCAATCTAGGAGTATGACTAGACTACTGAGGTCAGATTGAGCAATTAACGCATTTAGATGCCGTAATAAAATGGCATTGCGCCCATCGTTGGTACAATCGGAGGTTGCCAAATATCCCTCCGCTACTCCCAGACAACTTGACACCGGGAAGCCATGCCCTGCAAAATAGATTACGGCTTCATTTTTAACGGCTTGCTCTAAGAGAAAGGTTCTCAGTTCATCACCCAGTTCCTTCCCTTTGAGCTTCTTGTCACTAGCTACCGCCCAGCGATTTTCATCGTTCAGCCACTTACGAGGTAGACGCTTTACCTCCTGGAAGTTTCCATGGCGTTCTAAACGCTGCGCGATCGCTTCGGCATCAACAACTGCTTTCTCTAAACTGTTAAAGTTATTGTAATTGGCAATACCAATCACCAGTGCGTATCGAGCCATCTTGCCCAACCTGATAGTTAGAAGGTGTAGAATATCTTTACTAAGATAGCAATTATAAACTAACCGAGGCTACTCATGTCAGACATAGAACGCCTGCTTGTTAGAGAGGACGATCAGGAATACGAATTGTTTATTGAATCAAAAATAGACACTGAACTTCCAGCAGAATTAGACGAAGAGGAACCAGGAACCCGTGCGCTAAAACCAAAAGTTGACATTCAAAAAGTTCACCAAAGGATTCGCGGCTACACCAAATTTGCGCTGGGAGCATTTAAAAATTTTACCGATGCTCAAATTGAAGAAGTGACGATAAAATTTGGGATTAAACTAGCTGGTCAGACTGGGGTTCCTTTTATTACTCAAAGTTCAGCCGAGGGTCATTTTGAAATTGAAGTCAAGTGTAAGTTTCCCGATCAACAGCAGAAATCTGACTAGCTAATCTTGTAGGGTGCGTTCCTGAATTCAACCCCTGCTCTCAAACCAAACATCTTGATCAGAACGCACCATTCCATTAATTGGTAACTGATCGAGCAATTGAGCAACCTAGATCAAGTTTCAGATCCAACAATGACTCACTACCAAGTGGTAACTGTCAACTGCGTGACTTTTGAGAACTCCCGATCAGCCGTTACCAAACTTGCTCTATTTTGGATTGCGATCGCTGCAATTGTGGCATCGGGTAGTTTCAAGCGATATTGCTGACGAATTTCGATAATCTTCTCAATCAAGGTTGCATCACCTGCTGTTAAACCCACAACCTCCACTCGTTGAACAAATTGTTGGAAAAGCTGGCGATCCGCTTCAGTTAGTCCAGAAAACACCAGAAACTCAATCTGGCTAATAATCGAAATACCAATCCAACTAGCATTCTGGAGTAATTGAACCAATTGGAGATTGCCTTGTAATAAAGCAACGATAGCATTCGTATCCAGTACATAGCGATTACCACTCATCTCGTAAAGCCCTTTGTATGGCTACTGCATCTCCTCGCCAATTCAGTCGCCCTGCCAAATCAGAAAAATCATAGTTCTGGTTTGGCACTTTAGATCCAACAGATGAACTGAGTACCAGCACAATATTCACGGGGCCTGGAGAGAGTTGTGTGGGAATATCAAGAACTAAATGACCGGAGGCATTGACAGTAGTTGTCAGTTGAAAAACTTCCATTTTGACTTCAACCATTGGATATCAGGGTTATTTTAGCGCGATCCTTATCTCTACAGCGCGATCGCGTAACCTACCGCAGGCGATCGCTAATCTTACATCTTTCTGGCGGTGATACATCAAAACGGATGACAAAGGACGGAGGACAAATGAAAAATGACTTATAATTCTTCTTTGATCGGAGAAATAGGCAAATACTTCTCAATGATCTCACCTAAACCTAATCCCAAGCACCCAAAGCCAATACCCAACAGAATAATACTTAACTCGGCACTGTTAAAAAAAGCGGCTTCCGGTTTGATCAAGCTCAAGATTAGCATTGCCACTGATGATACACCACTAATAATTAATGCCAGCCGAACACTACTCGCGGTAAACGTATAGCGTCCAGTTTCAGCGACGAGGTAAGCGGCAAAAGGAACCCAAACGGTTGCCACATATACGGCATAAAATAAGACAATGAGACTAATAATTGAACCCCCCTTCAACGCGACAGCTAGTCCTAATCCGGTATTGGTGATAGCAACGAGTAGCCGATTCAGTTGAGAATCGGGAATCAACTCAAAGTCCAAAACCACCTTCGTCTGCACCCGCAAAATACTACTTCCGACTCCTAAAGCGGGTACAATTAAGGATAAAATCAATAACTGTCCCCCCAAGTGGTTTGCGCCTCCACCTAGCCATAAGAAAAGCCAAGGAATGATTGCTTTGCCATCAATATCGGTGGGTAAAATTCCGGCAGTTTTGGTAGCAATCACTACAGCAGAGGGTAACAATGCCAGAAATAGGAATAAGATAGCCGCCAAGACACAGCCAATATAAAGGCTACGCATATTCCTCGCTTGCACGACAAACTGGTGATATTTCATATCAATTAACACCAGCAAGACTGTGGATAAAGAGATGCCGATTAAAGCTGGGGGACTCATCTGGTGCAGGGCGGGGATGAAATCCACTGGGGCGTGCAAATAGAGAGGAACAGCGTGCAATTTCGCGATCGCGTACAATAATGCCAGGATATTGAACCCCAACAATCCCCGGAATAGCCAACTGGCTTTCTCAATCGGCAGTATAGAAGAGAGCAGAAAGACTAGAGCTAAGCCTAGCATACTGGGCTGTACGGGTAAATCTAAGACTTTGAGGATAAATGCGCCCGCAATAATTTGCACCGCAAAAATCCCAATTAGCGATAACCAGGACATGATTCCCACCAGCACTTTGACGGGATGTCCGTAGCGTTTCCCCAGTAGCGTCCAGATTGGTTCAACTGACCGCCAATAGAATCGGGCAAATCCCAGGAGAATAAGGGTTCCTAGGGCAATAGAAATCGGATAGAGGCTACCCGCCCAACCCAAGGTCAAGGCTTTTTCGGCGGTTCCGAGAACAAATCCCAAACCATAATGTGCCGATACCAGTAAAGCGGCGAGGGAAAAGAAGCCGAGTTGTCGAGTTTCAGTGTGATTCACAGATGATAATCAAGTAAAGAAACTGTGAAGGTCATATCTTAAGTTTGCAATTTAATCCCTCTCGACGTAAATTGCAATCTTTTAGCAGTGTTATGTTACCTTGACTTCATGCCCTTGACTCATCTGTGTCAAAGTCTCAACTAACCGATGAAAGGTGGCGGCGGGAATCGTCACAGTCTCGCTTGTAAGCTGTCATGCATTTAAATTGGGTATTAGTAGCGAGCAAGATGCAAAGCCTGCGGCATGGCTTCGCTAAACGCACTACAAGGCTTTTGTCATTATTGATATTAAGGTTTAAATGCCGAACAGCTTAGCGTCTTCTTGTATCACTTAAATAGTGATAGGTTTTCCGTTGTTTTGAACATAAGATGCTAATAGTTGATAACTCGCTTGAGCAATATTCGCTTCTGCTTCAGTTGGTGGAATGGTTGGGGAGTTTTTTCCGTAGAGAGTGTCATTATCTATACAGTAATCTTAGATAAATGGTGAACAAAAAGTTAAGTGAAAAGGCAACAGCCCTAATACCCGCTCAAATTTAAAGTGGTCACTTCTAACGTGCCTAAATCAACACAACGGATCGCATGATTATTCGTATCAGCGATGTAGAGACGAGCCGCGATCGCACTGACTCCAGAAGGTTCGGCAAACTCTGCTTCATGACTCTGACCGTCGCGGTGTCCCGCTTGTCCGTTCCCTAACAACGTCTGACAACTCCCTGTTGTCGGATCGACACGCTTAATTTTGTGATTATAAGTATCTGCTACCCAGAGGTAATTTTGGGTATATTCCACCCCTAAACAGTGCTGGAGTCGTACCTCTGACTTTTTACCATCGCGATCGCCAAATTCAAACAGTTCCCCACTGCCACAAATTGTCCGCACGGGTAAATTATTAATTAGACCCACTCCCCGAATCGAACTCACTTCACTATCAGCCACGTAAAGTTCTCGACCATCGCTGGTAATCCCACTGGGTTGAGCAAAGGCGGCTTCCTGAAGTGAACCATCTAAGCAGGCTTCTGCACCTGTCCCCGTGTATGTGCCAATCTCACCCGTTTCAAGCTGCATTTCCCAGATTTGATGAGAACCCGCCATGGCAATTAGCAGGCGATTATCAATTTTTTCAAGATCCCACGGTGAATTCAATGCTGTTTGTAACCCTAAACCACTATGGGGTTCAATCTGGCGACTTTGCTCACCCGTACCCGCAAGGGTTTCAACTTGCTCAGTTTCTAGATGAATGCAGCGCAAGCAATGGTTGTCCGTATCTGCTACATAAAGACGCTGGTTGTTGGGATCTAGGGTGATACCTTGAGGCGCAAAAAATTGGGCTTCGGCAAACGTGCCATCGGTTAATCCTGGTTCACCTGTACCAATAATATGTAACACCTCACCCGCCAACGTACTCACCACAATCCGATGATGACCAGAGTCAGCAATAAATAGGCGATCGCTAAATTCATCAGCCAATACTTTACCGGGAAATGCCAAGGGATTAGTGAGGGGATGTTGCTGTTTTTCCAACGTGAAATGAAGTGGCTCCATTGTCATTGTGTCTTTTTGCTGGTGTTTCTGAATCAGTTCTCCTATGAGTTGATCGAGAACCTCTCGATTCCCTTCGCCCGCCACATCTCTAATCACGTAACCTTCTGGGTCAATCACGACTAATGTGGGCCACGCCCGAACCGCATACTGCTGCCAGAGATTACCATTAACGTCTACAACAACGGGATGCTCGACATCGTAGCGAAGAATTGCCTGACGAATATTTTCTGTGTCTTTTTCGTTATCAAATTTAGCTGAGTGAATACCAATCACAATCAGACTATCTTTATATTTTTGTTCTAAATAGTTTAAGTCTGGCAGAACATGGAGACAGTTAATACAGCAGTACGTCCAAAAGTCGAGAATCACCACTCGCCCTTTTAAATTCGTCAGGGAAAGCGGGTGATTGGTATTTAACCAGATGCCGTCTTGGGGGAGTTCTGGTGCTCGAACCCGTGGTGTCATGCGATTCTCTATGATTGTTCATTGCTTACTGCTGAGATCCTAACCCACCGTTCACTGTAATACCGTTTTTCCAAGTATTCGCAACAGATGTGATCTACCTATCGCCTTACAGATTTCCCTCTCGTCCTCCTTTTTCGATCCCTCTTCCGTCCCCCGATTAGATCCCCCTCCCGTCCCCCTTCAAAAGGGGGAAGCCAGTTATTCGCATTATTTTTCAATCAGTTCGGGTAAGGTTGGTGGCAAGTCAGCGTCAGGAACGACAGGCTTAATTGTTGGTGTTGGCGAGGGAGTTGGCGTGTCTTCTTCCGATTCAGGGGATTCCGGCGGCAATGGTTTATCGGGAGTTACTGATTTTTCTGTCGCCTCTTCTGGAGCAGTTTGGGTTGTCTCTGGGTTCGATTCTGTGTCCTCTGGAATCACTTCAGATGACGGTGGGGGAGTTTTTGGGGCTGGAGTTGCGGGTTCTGTTTCCGCTTGGGGTTCCTCTGGGGATGTTCGAGTTTTATCCAAGGATGTAGATGCTTCGGGTTCTGGCTGAGATTTGGTTGGCTCAGTCACGATATCCGAGGCTTCCTCAGGAGTTATCTGGGGTGAAGTTACTGGTTCTGTCTCTGCTTGGGGTTCCTGTGGCGATGTTTGGGTTTTATCCAAGGATGTAGATGCTTCGGGTTTTGGCTGAGATTCGGTTTTCTCAGTCACGATATTCGAGGCTTCCTCAGGAGTTATCTGGGGTGAAGTTACAGGTTCCGTATCCGCTGGCGGTTCTGGCGGCGACTCGGTTTCCTCTGGCAAAACTTCAGGTTCAGGTAACGGTGTTTCTAGTGCTTCTGGTTGTTCAGTGGATGGGGTAGGAGACACTTTGGGTTTTTGGAATCGTTCCCGGATGGTTTGATAGAAGCGATTGAAAAAGCCACGGGAGGGGGATTTGTCTGTGGGTGTGGCTTCAGGAGTTGCCAAGTCTTTGGTTGAGGGAACGGTTGCATCTGGCATAGCAGGTTTTACGACTGTGGGAGATTCTGCCTTGGTTTTGGGTTCAGGTATTGGTTTTTCTTCAATAGGTGTTTCGGGTTCAGAAGCGGGAGTTTGTTCGGGTATTTCTGGTTCAACCGTTGGTTTTTCTTCAATAGGTGTTTCGGGTTCAGGGGTGGGAATTTGTTCGGGTATCTCTGGTTCAACCGTTGGTTTTTCTTCAACGGGAGTGGGAGACACTGACGGTATTGGTGTTGGCTCGACTGTAGGCGATGGAGTCGGTTCAGGTGCGGGTGTCGGGATTACTTCTGGCGTGGGTGTTGGTGTGGCTTGAACTTTATAGTTGGGATCGATAAGGCTACGGGCAACTTCAATAGAGAGTTCGTTCCGCATTAACTGAGATAGGGTGTCATCGCCCCCTGGCTGATAATGAATGAGCCGTGCCGTGTTATTGTAAGCGTTTTTAACCGGATTCCCTTGCTCATCCAGAAACTCTAGCTGTACCCAGTTTTTACCGGGTTTAAAGCCGTTGAGATAAACGGACTGCCAGCGATCAAGGGTAAAACTTTCACCATTGATGGTGACGCGAATTTGCCAATCGACAATCTCGTCTTCTGGGTTTTCTTGGGCAACGAGGTGCAGGGGAGCATTCGTCAGGTAGAAGTCGAGCAGGATAGGCTCAGTACCATAGCTGCCTAGGGGGTGGTTGTAGGTTAAAAGCGGTAGGTTGGCTACCGGATTATTATCGTCAGTTTTGGTAAATACGTGAAATGTGGTTTGAGCGTAGGCTCCTTCATTTTTAAAGCTTTCATGCCAAGGACGAGCGGCGAAAACTCTTAGGGTGTGGGTTCCGGGGGATACGTCTTCCAGGATTAGGGGTTTATCGATGTTGTAAACCGGAATATGAGACTGATTGTCAAGAATTACGTTGAGATGAGGACTCATGTTTAATTCTGGGTTTTTGAACAGGGGTAAGTCCTGCACCTGGAATTTTACGGAGACGGTGGTGTCTTGGAGAATCTGATCCGGAGTGGGACTCAAGATGGTGACTTGAGGCTGATAGCTTTCTAAGCGGCGGTTCAGTTGCTGAATCATTGGGGGTGGGGCGACTTCTGAGAGTTGTGCTACTGGTTCGGTTGGCGGTGGGGCTTCCTCTTCAATGGGGGGTAAGGTTTCGGTGCGATCGCCACATGCCACCAGTCCTACCATCAGTACTACCACCAGCACGACTGAACAAATTGCTCTTACTGTTTTCCACCAGAGATTCCTAGCCAACACACCATCTCCTCAACTAATTCTGCTCATTAGGAACTATAGCGAACAATGGCTCCTCCTCTACTCCTCCTCTACATGATGGATGGGGGAGATAACGAAGGACGAATGACGAATGACCAATCTGAGATTAAACCTGTCTATTGTTTAGTTTTGTAAATTTTATCGATCACACTCTTGACTTTTTTGGGAGTTTGCTCAAATCAAAACCCAAAGTAGACCTTGATTTGCTGAAATTTGAATTTTTGTTAAGTGCAGCCCAAGACTGCCTCTAGCAGACCTATCATCAACAAAAGAGTATCCCCTGAATTTCAACGGGGATATCGTTTTTCCAGGAAAGTTACGCCAAAAGCGGTACTTTCCGCTAAATTGATAAAAAAGCAAACTTCCTTTTGGATATTTCTCGTTCCTTGTATAGAGAGGAGACTCCTGATGACAATCAGCCCTCCTGAGCGGGACACGAAGGCAAAGGTAACAGTTGATAAAGATCCCGTTCCTACTTCATTTGAGAAGTGGTCTAAACCGGGACATTTCGACCGTACCCTAGCCAAGGGACCAAAAACCACCACTTGGATTTGGAACCTTCACGCGAACGCTCATGATTTCGATAGTCATACCAGTGACCTAGAAGATGTATCGCGCAAAATCTTTAGCGCTCACTTCGGTCACCTAGCGGTTATTTTTGTCTGGTTGAGCGGCATGTATTTCCATGGCGCTCGGTTTTCCAACTACGAAGCTTGGCTTACTGATCCAATCAATATCAAGCCAAGCGCTCAAGTAGTCTGGCCCATCGTGGGTCAAGACATTTTAAATGCGGATGTCGGTGGCGGGTTCCACGGCATTCAAATCACGTCAGGATTCTTCCAAATCTGGCGTGCATCTGGAATCACCAATGAATTCCAACTCTACTGCACCGCCATTGGTGGTCTAGTCATGGCAGCCCTGATGCTGTTTGCTGGCTGGTTCCACTACCACAAGCGGGCGCCTAAGTTGGAATGGTTCCAGAATGTAGAGTCCGTAATGAACCACCACTTAGCTGGATTGTTAGGTTGTGGATCATTAGGTTGGGCGGGTCACCAGATTCACGTCTCTCTGCCGATCAACAAGCTACTGGATGCTGGGGTAGCTCCTGAGGATATTCCTCTCCCCCACGAGTTCATCCTGAACAAGAGCTTGATGGCAGAGTTATATCCCAGTTTCGAGCAAGGGTTGAAGCCGTTCTTCACCCTGAACTGGGGGGCGTATTCTGACTTCCTCACCTTTAAAGGTGGGTTAAACCCAACCACAGGTGGATTGTGGCTCTCCGATACCGCGCATCACCACTTAGCGATCGCGGTTCTGTTTATCATCGCAGGTCACTTCTACCGGACGAACTGGGGAATTGGTCATAGCTTTAAGGAAGTTCTAGAAGCTCATAAGGGTCCCTTTACCGGTCAAGGTCACAAAGGGATGTATGAGATCTTCACCACCTCCTGGCATGCTCAACTGTCCTGGAACTTAGCGCTGCTCGGTTCGCTGACCATTATCGTGGCGCATCACATGTACGCGATGCCTCCGTATCCGTACTTAGCCACCGATTATGGTACGCAATTGTCCATCTTTACCCACCACATGTGGATTGGTGCCTTCTGTATCGTTGGGGGTGCTGCTCACGCGGCAATCTTCATGGTGCGGGACTATGATCCCAATATTCATGTGGATAACCTATTGGATCGGGTCATCCGTCACCGGGATGCGATTATTTCTCACCTGAACTGGGTTTGTATCTTCCTCGGCTTCCATAGCTTCGGTCTGTACGTTCACAACGACACGATGCGAGCTTTTGGTCGTCCTCAAGATATGTTCTCGGATACGGGGATTCAACTCCAACCGATCTTTGCTCAGTGGGTGCAGCATTTGCATACCCTGGCTCCCGGCGGAACCGCTCCCAATGCCCTAGAACCTGTTAGCTACGCCTTTGGCGGTGGCATGGTTGCTGTGGGTGGCAAAGTGGCAATGATGCCGATCACCTTGGGAACGGCGGATTTCTTAATCCACCATATTCACGCCTTCCAGATTCATGTTACCGCACTGATTCTGCTTAAAGGTGTGCTATACGCCCGGAACTCTCGTTTGATTCCTGACAAATCATCCTTGGGTTTCCGCTTCCCCTGCGATGGTCCTGGTCGGGGTGGTACTTGCCAAGTATCAGCTTGGGATCACGTCTTCCTCGGTCTGTTCTGGATGTATAACTGCATCTCGATTGTAATTTTCCACTTTAGCTGGAAGATGCAGTCCGATGTCTGGGGAACAGTCTCACCAGATGGTACCGTGTCTCATATCACGGGCGGTAACTTTGCCGCCAGCGCAATTACAATTAACGGTTGGTTGCGTGACTTCCTCTGGGCGCAAGCCTCTCAGGTGATTAACTCCTACGGCACAGCGTTGTCAGCGTATGGCATCCTGTTCTTAGGCGCTCACTTTGTCTGGGCATTCAGTTTGATGTTCCTGTTCAGTGGTCGCGGCTACTGGCAAGAGCTGATCGAATCCATCGTTTGGGCGCATAATAAACTAAAAGTGGCTCCAGCGATTCAGCCTCGCGCTCTGAGCATCATTCAGGGTCGGGCTGTGGGGGTAGCTCACTACCTCCTAGGAGGAATTGTCACCACTTGGGCATTCTTCCTGGCACGAATCCTAGCAGTCGGATGACGGCTGTTTGAATCGATACCACTATAAAGCAGGACACCAGGTCTTGCCTGTCTCGACCCCATCCCAAACTGGAACTTCGGTTCCAGGGGGTCAAAAAAGACAGAAAACGAGCAGCAAAAGCATAAGTCTCTGTAGGATTTCCTAACGAAAGACAGATGGCAACAAAATTTCCGAAATTTAGCCAGGATCTCGCTCAAGATCCGACTACACGTCGAATCTGGTACGGAATTGCCACCGCCCATGACTTTGAGAGCCATGATGGCATGACGGAGGAAAATCTTTATCAGAAGATTTTCGCCTCTCACTTCGGTCATCTCGCAATCATTTTCCTGTGGACCTCTGGCAGTCTGTTCCACGTCGCCTGGCAAGGCAACTTTGAACAGTGGATCAAAGATCCGCTCAATGTCCGTCCGATCGCCCACGCGATTTGGGACCCTCAATTCGGTCAACCGGCTGTTGATGCCTTTACCCAAGCCGGTGCGTCTAACCCTGTTGATATTGCTTACTCTGGGGTGTATCACTGGTGGTACACCGTAGGGATGCGGACAAATGGGGATCTGTATCAAGGGGCATTGTTCCTCCTTGTGCTATCCGCCGTCTTCCTGTTTGCAGGTTGGCTGCACTTACAACCCAAGTTCCGTCCCAGCTTGGCTTGGTTTAAAAATGCTGAGTCTCGCCTAAACCACCACTTAGCGGGTTTGTTTGGGGTGAGTTCCTTAGCATGGACGGGCCACCTGGTTCACGTTGCGATTCCCGAAGCTCGGGGACAGCATGTGGGTTGGGATAACTTCCTGTCCGTCAAGCCACACCCAGCGGGTTTAGCTCCGTTTTTCACAGGAAACTGGGGGGTTTATGCCCAGAATCCAGATACAGCGAACCATATCTTTGGTACCTCTGAAGGGGCTGGATCTGCGATTCTTACCTTCTTAGGTGGGTTCCATCCTCAGACTGAATCCCTGTGGCTGACCGATATTGCTCATCACCACCTGGCGATCGCTGTTCTGTTTATCATTGCAGGTCATATGTACCGGACAAACTTCGGTATTGGACACAGCATGAAAGACATCATGGCAGCGCATAATCCCCCACCGGGAACCCCGTTTGGTGGTTTGTTGGGTGAAGGTCACAAAGGAATCTACGACACCTATAACAACTCGCTGCACTTCCAGTTAGGTTGGCACTTGGCTTGCTTAGGTGTAGTGACCTCGCTGGTGGCGCAACACATGTATTCCTTGCCGCCTTACGCATTTATGGCGCGGGATTACACCACGCAGGCAGCGTTGTATACTCACCACCAATACATTGCCGGCTTCTTAATGGTCGGTGCTTTCGCCCACGGAGCAATCTTCCTGGTGCGAGACTACGACCCCGAAGCGAATAAAAACAATGTGTTGGCACGGGTATTGGATCACAAGGAAGCAATCATCTCTCACTTGAGCTGGGTTTCCTTGTTCCTCGGATTCCACACCTTGGGTCTGTATGTTCACAACGATGTGGTTGTGGCATTTGGAACTCCTGAAAAGCAAATTCTAATTGAGCCAGTTTTCGCTCAATGGATTCAAGCGGCTCACGGTAAGCTGCTCTATGGATTCGATACGCTGCTATCTAATCCTGATAGCATTGCGACCACGGCTTGGCCCAACTACGGGAACGTTTGGTTACCCGGTTGGTTAGATGCGATTAACGATGGCGGTAACTCCTTGTTCCTGACCATTGGTCCTGGTGACTTCTTAGTTCACCACGCGATCGCACTCGGTCTGCATACCACCACTTTGATTCTGGTCAAAGGTGCGTTGGATGCCCGTGGTTCTAAGCTGATGCCCGATAAAAAAGACTTCGGCTACAGCTTCCCCTGCGACGGTCCCGGTCGTGGCGGCACCTGCGATATCTCCGCTTGGGACGCTTTCTATCTAGCCATGTTCTGGATGCTGAATACCATTGGTTGGGTAACCTTCTACTGGCACTGGAAGCATCTGGGCATCTGGCAAGGCAACGTAGCTACATTTAATCAGAACTCAACCTATCTGATGGGTTGGCTACGCGACTACCTCTGGCTGAACTCCTCTCAGCTAATTAATGGGTACAACCCGTTTGGAACCAATAACCTGTCGGTTTGGGCTTGGATGTTCCTCTTAGGACACCTAATCTGGGCGACTGGCTTCATGTTCCTGATTAGCTGGCGTGGTTACTGGCAAGAACTGATTGAAACGTTGGTTTGGGCGCACGAGCGCACGCCTCTGGCGAACCTGGTTCGTTGGAAGGACAAGCCGGTTGCTCTGTCCATCGTTCAAGCTCGTGTGGTTGGTCTAGCTCACTTTACGGTGGGGTATGTCCTAACTTATGCGGCGTTTGTGATTGCCTCAACTGCGGGTAAGTTCGGTTAACGAGCTGAAGCCTTGTAGGTAATTAAACAAATCCCCTGCCTTCGGGTGGGGGATTTTGAATTGCAGGTTTTGAGAGTTTATGCCAAATTCAGAAGTTGCACTTTACCATGCTTTACATAATTCTATGCTTGTTTCATCAACTCTTCATATCCAGCTTCTGGGAAAGGATTAAACTAATAAATATAGCCCGACGCCAGGCGTGTATTTACACATTAGAAATGGAGGCTTTATCAGGAGCGCCTTAGAACATTTTTACTGTAACTACGTGAGAGCGTACTGCTATAGAAATTCTTATCAGGTTTGGATATGACAACCATCTACCAGAAAATTGCAGTTGCTTGTGCTGACACAGCCTCCGGAACCAGTTCTGTTCTGAAAAAGTTATCAATGGCTACTGCTGGAGGAATATTTATTGCTCTAGGAACAGTTGGCACGACACAGGCATCAACCATAACTTTGGAGTCTGCAACACTTGGTTCTACTGGGCAAAGGGGAGGAACTTCTATCAGCGACAACCAATTTTACGGATGGAGATTTCAAATTGATACACCGCTTCAGGTTACACATATTGGCGGACATCTTTTAGGGGGATCGTTGTACCAAGGGAACTTGGTACGGGGATATGACATATTTGGAGCCATTATCTCGCTAAATAGCTCTGATGCACTTCCACAAGGAACACCATTTTTGCCGGAAGAGGTTTTGGCGACAACGATTTTGACTACGACCTTTCCCAGCAGTGAGATATTTGTTCCACTTTCTGTTACTCTAACCCCCGGTAGTTACGGTCTCGTTTTTGGAAGCAGTTTGTTCGGAGCAACTGGCGTTGGTGCTATGCCGAACTACTCAGATCAAGCCGATATCCCCCCAACTAACATTGCGACCTACTTTTGGTGGAATGACGGAGAAGGATATAATCCCCCATATTGGCGTAATGGTAATAATGGTGGTACTTCCCGTACACGGTTTGTGGTTAGGGGTGAGTTCGTCGAATCTGTACCGGAACCTGCTTTCACAATAGGTTTGCTAACATTAGGTGCTTTGGGTGTTAGTTCAGTTGTCAAGAAAAAGTCAGGAGCTGGGCATTGACAAAAATCGGGAGCATCCCGTTTTGGACAAAGCATTACCTCAAGTAACGTAATTGCAAGGGTTTCAGCCCCATTTAAAGAGCCAACGTGCCAAATTGGGATGCTCCCAAAAAATCGGACTTGTTTCGTCTCAGAATCTCACCTGTCTCAGTCCAGATGAATTTGTTCTAGATGCTTTAGAGCCAGAATTTTCCAATACTTGACTAGCGGTTTTCTCTAAAATTAGGGTGATAAGAATCGTTATTCTTGAACGTCAGTTGATTACAGTTTATCGCGTCTACTCCTCCAAAATTTCAACCACATCCTCAATCATCACATCAAAGGTTCGAGCCAACTTGTGAATAGCGGTAAAGTCTACCATTGACAACTCAGAACGGCGGGCATAGCTTTTGACCGTGTTGTACGTCACGCCAGAACGATCAGCAACCTCCTTGAGCGTCCAGCCTTTCTCAGCCGCCAGTTCGCGAATTTTCAGCCTGACTAAACCCATACTTGACTATCGGTGCAATTGCACCTTATGATAATTCTGATATATAAAGCGATCGCTCTTCTAAGTCTGACAAACCCAAGAGCGATCGCCCTTTCCACCCCATTACATGGGAAGTATCTTTTATGTTATCAACACCTACAACAAAAACGCCCATCCTTGTCAACGGATCTACAACTGAATCACGATTGCTAGCTTGGGGAAAGTTGAGCCACTACTCCTCCAAAATCTCAACCAAGTCCTCAATCATCACATCAAAGGTTCGAGCCAACTTATAGAGGGCAGTATAATCGACCATTGACATTCCAGGACGACGGGCATAACTTCTCACCGTACTGTAAATGACTCCGGAACGATCGGACACTTCCTTCAACGTCCATCCCTTCTCTTGTGCAAGTTCTCGAATCTTTAGCCTAACTAACCCCATCCTTGACAAGTGATGCAGTTGCATCGTTTAATGAGAGAATTGGAAAAAGCGATCGCTCTCCCAGTCTCGCAAACTTAAGAGCGATCGCCCTTTCCACCCCACTACAAGGGAATGACTTACCATTGCATGGGAATCAATTACTATGTTATCAACACATACCACAAAAACGCCCACCTTTGAAGCCTCAAAACTCAATTACAAATCCTCCACCCGTCACCCCTTGGCACGATTCGTCACCGTTGAGACAGTCGCCTTACTGTTTAACCGCTCTCCTGACGAGATTTATCGCATCGAATGCTGGAAACATATCGTTTACGTTCATGGCAAAGGGTTGAGCCGTTTCGTCAGCTACGCCGACTTTCCACCCATCCTGGACGCTGAACCTCCCACACTTCAAGACATGGTGCGCTGGCGCAAGCGCTGGAAGTCTGCAATTGCGCCTGAATTTTGGACAATATTCTATAGATACCAGTTCAACCGAGCCACGAGTGAATCCCAATTGCTAGCCTGGGGACAATTTGTTGCTTTGGTGAAAGGGTTGCTATCAACAGCCGCCTTGGAACACCTGCGCCAAGCCTACCAACTAAAACAATATTGGTGGCGTCACTTTTGATGACTGAATCTGGCTCAACTCAGGAGAACAAGACGATGACCGATCAACGTGCGATCGCTTATCGGTTAGGATGCCAAACTAGAGGCTTGAGCTGACTGGGATACAGCTTCTACAAAACACTGAATTTGGCTTAACTAGAGGATAACAATACCATTGAATATGAACACTAAACTCGTTGACTCTCTAATCGAAGTTATCCTCTCTCTCTCGAAAGAGGAACGTCATTTACTTGAGGAAAAGCTATTTTTTGAATCATCAAGTCCTTCAACGGGTGACTTAATGCAAATGGCTCAAAAGGGTGGCTCGTTCAACTTCCTGTACGATGAACCCGATTTGTATACTCTTGAAGATGGGGAAGCAATCTAATGTCTGTCAAAAAAGGAGATATTGTTTTAGTTCCCTTCCCTTTCACAGATTTGAGTACAACAAAACTGCGTCCGGCTGTAGTTTTATGGGTAGATTCTACAGGTGATGACATAACCCTCTGTTTTATTTCATCTCAAAATCTAACCCGTCTCAGTCCAGATGAATTTGTTCTAGATACTTCAGATCCCGAATTTTCCAATACTGGACTAAAGGTTACTTCTAAAGTGAGGGTGACAAGAATTGTTACTCTTGAACGTCGGTTGATTACACGACGTATCGGTAAGTTAGGCGTCAATCAAATTCAGCAATTGAACTCACTTATGCTTCAAGCCTTTCAACTCTTGTAATTGAGTTTTAATGGGAATGGTACTGAAATTTTGGTTGGTGGGCATTGCCCACCCTACGGTATATCTCGCGGTTATCCGTTCCTCCCAGCCAACGAGATGATTACGCTTGTCTCTACTCTTCCAAAATTTCAACCAAGTCCTCAATCATCACATCAAAATTCTATAGATACCAGTTCAACCAAGCCAAGAGTGAATCCCAATTGCTAGCGTGGGGACAATTTGTTGCTCTGGTAAAAGGATTACTATCAACAGCCGCCTTGGAACACCTGCGTCAAGCCTACCAGAAGCGAACAATATTGGTGGCGTCACTTTTGACAACTGAATCTGGCTTAACTCAGGAGAACAAGACGATAACCGATCAACGTGCGATCGCAAGATATGATTATGATAAGGATAGTTGCCCATCTTGAGCTAAAACTCCTATGACCCTCAAACAGCTTGAAGCTGAAGTCCTCGCTCTGCCTAAAGACTCTCTAGTTGCATTGCTGGCGCGACTTCTGGAACATTTGAGTCAACTCAGTGAAATTGACCAGGATGTTGAACGTGTTTGGACTCAAGAAGCTGAAGCACGCGATCGCGAAATAGACGATGGTCAAGTCACTGGTATTCCGGCTGAGGACGTGTTTCAACAGATTCGTGCGTCCTGGCAATGAAAACGGTTATATTTCATCCACTGGCAAGTCAGGAGTTAACCGATGCCATAGCCTATTACGAAGCGCAACAAGCAGGACTTGGCTTGGAGTATTTAGAAGACGTCGAAAATACAGTTAATCTCCTCAGAATTTATCCAGAAGCGGGTTCAAGGGTTCGAGGTTCTATTCGTCGTCTCATCCTGCCCAAATTTCCTTACTTTCTACTCTATCGCCTCCTTGAAAACAACCAAATTCGGATTTTGGCATTAGCGCATCACAAGCGCAGACCCCAGTATTGGAGAAATCGTAAGTAGTTAATAACGTGTGTTTTAATTACGCGGTTAGCTTGGCAAGAAACGCCAGGAATGCCAATGGGACAAGCCTACCAGCTAGAACAATAGACGATGACCGATCAACGTGCGATCGCTGATTATCACCCAGCTATGACCACAGTGACGATTAGCCTCTAAGATAAGAGATAATCACTGCTCCTTTAGCTAAAAGTTTATGTTACGTGATCTCACTATACAAAACTATCGCTGCTTCAAGAACTTTCATATCGATGGGTTAGCGCGAGTCAATTTACTCGTGGGTATGAATAATTGTGGAAAAACCACATTATTGGAAGCTGTGTATCTATTCGTTAATCCAGGCAATCCTCAACGTTTAGCCTATTTACTCCATAACCGAGGTGAACTGGTTGAACGCTCCAGCTTTAGCCTGCCCGGTGAACCCCCCCACCCTCAGTTTCACTATCAAATTAGCCATCTATTTTATGGTCATGCACCGAGCTTAAATTCAACAATCAGTTTTAGTTCAACCCAAGATCAGAATTTACAAGTTGAAATTATTAGACAAAAACTAGAGACACCTCAACTTCGCAGTCAAACTCAAATTATAACTCCCTTTGAATTGGTTATTCGATTAAACTCACAAGAAGAAACCTATCATGTTCCTGTATATTCTGATGATTCAATAGAAGCTAGATGGCTGACATTCCCTGGATTTTCCAATCAATATTCTGGTTCATCAAAGCCCGAATACAAATTCTTGAATAAAAGTTGGTTTGTTCCAAGTAATAATTTAAGCAACCTGGATATATCTGCTATATGGAATGATATTACTCTTACACCAAAAGAAGATCAGGTAATAGACGCTTTGAAAATATTAGATAAAAATATAGAACGAATTAGTTTTACAAGCAAGCCAAACTTCAATAGTGGTATTCTGTTGAGGCGTCATAAAGAATACCCAATTCCTCTCAGTAGCATGGGCGAAGGAATGCGACGCATTTTAAACTTAGCCATGGCAGCCGTGACAGTTGAGAATGGTGTCTTGCTGATAGACGAAATTGAAACAGGTCTATATTATGAAGTCCAGACTGATATGTGGAGATTTATACTAGAAGTAGCCAATGAATTAAACATACAAGTTTTTGCGACAACTCATAGTTGGGACTGCATTTGTGCGTTTCAAGAAGCCGTGGATGAATTCGATGATCCATCAGTGAGCAAATTATTTCGATTGAGTCGTAAGGGTGAAGATATACGTCCGGTTGAATATCCGGCTGATGAACTATCCGTCGCTGTACGCCAAAGTATTGAGGTGCGTTAATGCCAAAAGCACGAAAACCTCCTTTACCCAAACCTCAGCAGTTATTGTTGGTTGAAGGGAAGAATGACCAACATGTGATTTGGGCTTTATGTGAACAATATAACCTACCAGAAACCTTTTCTGTAGAAGTACCGGGGAAAGAAATCGATAGAGGAGGGATTGACGCAATTTTAGAGAGTTTAAAATTGAGAATCAAACAACCCAAATTACAAACATTAGGAATTGTCGTTGATGCTGATCAAGATTTACTGGCACGATGGCAAGCTATACGAAATCGACTCATGGAGAGTGGATATCAGACGATTCCGACAGTACCTCCTCCAGATGGCTGGATGTATACACAACCAGACAAACCCAAAATAGGCGTTTGGTTAATGCCTGATAATCAACTTCCTGGAATGTTGGAAGATTTTGTTGCCCATCTAATTCCTTCTAATGATAGTTTGCGTCCAAAAGCCGAGGCGATTGTGCAAGAAATTGAACAGTTGAAATTGAATCGTTACACGCCAATTCATCATCCCAAAGCCTTAATTCATACCTGGTTAGCTTGGCAAGAAACGCCAGGAATGCCCATGGGACAAGCTATTACTGCACAGGTACTGAGTTATAATGCTGAAATCGCGAACAAGTTTGTTGAATGGTTAAAACGTCTATTTGAGTTAGCGAATGCTTCAGAATAAATGTAGCAAATCAAGGGTTAATGACAAATGAAAAATATCACGTATTTTTGACACTTTATTCTGTCTCTTCTTCTGATTCATCTCTGACTTGGAAATACCAGTAGAGGTTGGCAACGGCTAAGTGGGATGTAATTTCTATTTTATCAACACATACCACAAAAACGCTCACCTTTGAAGCGTCAGGCTATGCAAGTTCCCTCCCCTTGACAAGGGGAGGGCTAGGGAGGGGTTCATTCAAGGTATGGCAGATTTTTGACCAATGGCACGCTATGTACCCCTACCTCGATTGGTGTTATCTATGAACCGATGCAGATGGGTTGATCAGTGTATAGGTGACTTCTGTAATCCGGTGAACACTATTGATCTGAATGCCTAGATTCAACAGAATTTCCCAACCTTCACCTAAAAGATTCAGTCCCAATAATTTTCCTTGCTCAAAGCATAGGCTATGTTCTTGGAAATTATTTAATTTGATGACGTTTCCATTCCAGACTAAAGACTCTAAAAGTACGGACTCCGTATTATTCCCATTCAGGAAATGACCAGAGCAGCTAAATGTACCTCTGCCAACTCCATGCACTTGAAACTCATAACAGAGGGAGTTATCTGAACCTGACTTAGCAGTAACTTTGGCTAAGGGTTGGGAAGCAGCAGGGGCAGCAAGGGAAACGGTTGAGTAATTTTGATTCATTGGAAGTCTATAGGTAAAGGACAATCCTCGTGCTTCAGACAACACCCCGTGAATATTGAGTATTTACTATCCTATGTATTGCGCTTAGTTAATATTTATAACATTTCGTTTACATTTTGTCTAGCCTTATCATGAAAATTGCTGATAATCTTCAGTTTATCAGTCAATTAATTAATTTTTAATTGTAGAATTAAGCTTTGGTAAATTTATTAGCTTTAGTATATTAAAAAAGGTAAATTTAAGCGGCAACGGTTTATTTAGAAGCCTAATGCGCTAATCTTAATGAAGAGTGTACATGCAACCTACTTCCACCCAGCGATCTCTCACGCTTGGGTTTCTTGAGTGCCACTTAGCGTCATTGGGCGCGATCGCGAGATGTCCGATTCATATCCTAATTTTTGTAGGTATCAAAATATACCTATAGAGACGTTGCACGCAACGTCTCTACAAGGTTGGCATAAAAGGAGGTCGTCAACCCGGAACCCGGATTTGGTATGATGACCGATGATCGCTGGACAGGCTTAACTGGAAAACACAGTAAGTTCTGCGCCAAAAATATCAGTGGAATGAGCCGCTACAGTCTGAACATCAACATTATGCAACGTTGCCATAATCGCATAATTACCTAAACCGATCATTGTGTCATTGCCTTGTCCGATCAAAACTACGCCGCGTAGATCGGAGAGTCCAAAGTCAATTTGGTCTTGATAGGGGTTAAAGTTATTAATCTCACTAGATCCCCACATTTCTAAGCTAATGGTATCCTGTCCACCGCCCAGCCAGATTTGATTTTGACCTCTACCTGCATTAATTACATCATCACCTGAACCACTGTAAATAATATCATTTCCATCTCCTGTATTAATCGTGTTTACCCCTTCACCCGCGTAAATAATATCATCACCCGATCCCGTGGTAATTGTATCAGCAGCCGAACCGCCATAAATTAGATTATCGCCACCTCCAGCATCAATTATATTTTCCCCTTCGTTGGCATAAATCGTGTCATTTCCATCTCCAGAGGTAATCCAATCAGCAGCTGAACCGCCATAAATCAGGTTATCGCCGCCTCCAGCATCAATTATATTTTCCCCTTCGTTGGCATAAATCGTGTCATCGCCATCTCCAGAGGTAATCCAATCAGCAGCCGAACCGCCATAAATTTCATTATTGCCATATCTGGCTATAATCCTATTGGTTCCTTCTCCTCCATAAATGACATCATCACTGGATGTGCCTTCTAGCCAATCATCACCAACTGTGCCAAAAATGTAATTCATCAACTTGCTCCAAATGCGATTGTTTGATATTGGGTTATCTCTTGTCTTGGATATCTTTGCTAAGAAGGCAATTTCTCTCCTATCTATTAATTCTTGCGGAAATTAAATCTTGTCAACCCTCTTTCTGAAAACAATCTGAATACAATATTTTTTAGACAGAGTTAAATTTAATTTAACTTTATTTTATAAACTTTTGTCTTGCTTGTTGTAAAGTTTCCATAAAGAAATTGTCAGAAGTTTATGAAGTTTTGGTCAAGACACTATCTAACTTATGGGCATCCCAATGCCAGTAATGTCTTGACGCCTAAATGCTGCTGTACTATCCAGTTTGTTATCCAATCCGCCTTGATCACCCCCTTTATCCCTTGGCTGCTATTCCCCACACCCCGAATCAGTGTGGTGGTGAGGGTAGGGAACGGGGAACAGTTCGATAGATAATGTATCCCAGACTACAAATAATCAGTTAATACTCAACTTACGTATCAGCCCACTACTGTTTGGTTAAGGGAAGCAGGGGGATCTTGTAAAGACGTTTGAATGTCTAGAAAACATTCAACGAGAGCTGATCCGAGCAGTATGGCGAATTAGCTAAGCTTCTATCTTCTAAAATCTCAAGGGATCATCCAATAGATGTATTCCTCTATACATAGAGTATAAGATTAGGTTAAGAGACGCTCTCAGATTCATAATATTTTTTTCAGATAAAAAATTACAGATAGGGTGTATGCTTAGATATGGAGGTTAACCTGTTCTTAACCAGAGAAACTCCACACTACTGTTACGAGGGTCAATGCCAATGGTTGGTGTGGTTTCACCTCGCCCAGAGCGGGAGGTCGAAATTTTACATGTTGTTCCAGGTCGTCTAAGACTCCGAGTCTTAGGAGAGGAACCCGGAACCGTATTGAGAGCGGTTACGCCCCTGCTGCGAAAGCGGGTCGGCGTGCGAGAGATACGAACCAATGAGCAAATTGGAAGTTTACTCATTACCTTTGATACGAATCAGTTATCTCTAGCTCAACTATTTCAAATTCTGGGGAATTTAGGACTTGGCGAAATTGAACAGCCTCAAAGTCAAGAACCGTTAGACGCAGAGGCTTGGAAAAAATCAGGGACTCAGCTTATATCCTTTATTCCCTTATTACTTGGACTATTAACCACAAGGCAACTAGGACTGCAAGGATGGCGGTCAATTCTGGTCTATTTACTGACAGCGAATGTCGTTCGCCAGATTATGCAGAATTTGGATTGGTTAGAAGACACAGGACAGAAGGAAGGTGACAAGGCGGACGAAAATAATGTCAATTTAGACGGAAAGGTTATTGCAAATGCTACACCTTATGAGCAAAATAATAAGCCGCCAACAGTCGCATTCAATACCGATTCAGCGGTTGTCTATGGCTTAGTTCATACAGTTCCTGGACGGATGCGTTTTCGTGTTCCTAAAGTTACCGAAGATTCAGCCTATCTGCGCCGATTGCAAGCCTTAGTTAAAAAAGATGACTGGATTACTCAGATGCGCTGCAACAGCACCGTCGCATCGGTGGTGATCACCTACAACCCGATGCAGGTTTCCGAAGCAGAAGCTGGGTTACATTTCATTAGTCTGATTCAAATCGCTGCTGATCCTGACTCCAGGGAGCCGGGGAGCAGAGGAGCCGGGGAGTGGAGGAGCAGAGGAGCGGAGTATGTAGAGACGAGTCATGACACATCTGAGAACCCAGTTGTCGGAGCGGGTTATACCGATAACGTTGAAGAGAAAACGGATAACTTGACTCAACCTGTCCTTCCAGAGGAACCCAGGCGTGGGGAAGCTGAGGAGATGGCCGAGCCGGATTTGTCGCCACCGGAGACAAGTTCAGCCGAGGCGAATTCGTTGACTCCTCCGGTGCAGGTAGAAGAAGAGGATCAGGGGAGTGAGGAGGCTGGGGAGAGTTCTGTTGATCAGGATGTACAACCAACCAACACCGATGATTCTGTGGCTGATAAACCAGAACCCCTGGAAAACGCTCAAGCCGCGATCGCAACCTCAGTGAGTCCTTGGTTGGAATTTAAGTCAGCAGCGCTTTCCACCCTTCTCGGATTGATGGCAAAAATGCCCATCGTAGGCGTTTAATCCCAGTTTGAGTTCAGGAAGGGTGAGTCTTAACTTTGATGACGACAGCGATCGCTCCCGATATTGCTCACCGAAATAAATTGTATTGACAGAAAGAGAGGGTGGTGAAAATGAAGCAAGTGCTTTTGACATCTGGCAATGTTTCCCAGAAACAGACAGCCGCCATGGAACGTAAATCGCCAACTGTGATTGAGCGAACCAAGCCAAAAACACGACAGTTTCAGGTAACCTATCGAGTGGTTCACTCCACACCTGGACGAGTGCGGTTTCGGATTCCGCGCATTGCTCATGATTCTAACTATGCTCAACGGCTGCAAAGGCTTTTGGCAGCAGAACCCCAGGTTACATCGGTGCGGTTAAAACCAGCCGCCGCATCGGTGGTAATTCGCTATCTACCCAGTGAACCGGATAGCCAGATGCGTTCCCGGTTAGGGAAACTGATTCAGCTTGCTACCAATGCAGCGCTAACGATTCCAGAGAATACGACTCAGGTAGAGAACTCACCGGAACCCGGAAATTGGTCTCGATTAAAATTACCGACGTTAGCCACACTAATTTCTCTGATTAGTGGTCCATTGGGGTTATCGTTCCATCCCTTAATTGTGGGCGGGACGATCGCACTAGCAACAATACCTGTGGCTCGACGGGCGATGGAAAGTATTAAAGATGAACGTCGTCTCAATGTGGACTTTCTGGATCTAACGGCGATTACGATTATTACCGCTCAACGTCATTTCCTCACCTCCTGTAGTATGTTGGGGCTAATTGAACTGGGTGAGGCAATTCGAGAACGCACGGCGCGTTCGTCTCACAGTCAAACCTTAGACTTGCTCAGTTCCTTAGCGCAAGTTGTTTGGGTGGAACGGAATGGCGAAAAACAGCAAATTCCGATTGAACAGGTACAGCCAGAGGATACCGTGATTGTCTATCCGGGGAATCAGATTCCCGTGGATGGGCAGATTCTGCAAGGCAAAGCCCTGATTGATGAACAAAAACTCACGGGTGAAGCTATGCCCGTGGTACGAAGTGAGGGCGATAGCGTTTATGCGTCTACGTTGGTACGGGAAGGACAACTGTATATTCTAGCTGAACGCATTGGTGCGGATACGCTGGCAGGGCGAACCTTGAAGTTACTACAAGATGCCCCGGTTCATGATACCCGTGTGGAAAACTATGCGGCGAAAATTGCCGATCGCATGGTACTGCCCACTCTATTATTAGGGGGGGCTATTTTTGCTCTAACTCGGAATGCGGCGAGGGCGGCGTCGATTTTAACCATTGACTTTGCTACTGGGATTCGGGTATCGGTACCGACTACCGTCATGGCGGCGATGTTAAGTGCAGCCCGTCAGGGGATTCTACTGCGGAGTGGGCGGGCGTTAGAGCAATTGGCGCGAGTTGATGCGATCGTTTTTGATAAGACGGGGACATTGACACAGGGCGATGTGGCAATGATTGGGATTAAAACCGCTGATCCCGCCATTTCTGAATTAGATGTGCTGCGACTTGCAGCAGCGGCGGAACAACGGATTACCCACCCGGTTGCAGAAGCGGTAATGCGTTACGCCAATTATCAGGAGGTGATTATACCCCAGCGCGGTGAGTGGGATTACCAAGTCGGTTTAGGGATTCAGGCGCAAATTGAAGGACAGACGGTGTTAGTGGGGAGCGAACGCTTCTTGGTGAAAGAGGGAATTGACCTAGAGTCATTCTATACCGCCCATCCTGACGTGAAGACAACCGGATATCCAACAATTTATGTGGCAAGTAATGGCAGACTGCTGGGTATATTGCAATATACCGATCCCTTGCGCCCAGAAAGTGCCGAAGTGATTGCCATGTTGCGGGACGAAATTGGGGCAGAGATTCATATCCTAACGGGGGACAATTGTCAACGGGCAGCGACTGTGGCGGCTCAATTAAATATACCTCCCAGTCATACCCACGCCGAAGCCTTCCCCCAACGCAAAGCGGAAGTGGTGCAGCAGTTACATGAAGCGGGGAAAACGGTGGCGTTTGTTGGTGATGGACTGAATGATTCCGCCGCGTTAGCTTATGCTGATGTATCGGTATCCTTCAGGGATGGGTCTGATATTGCCCGCGAAACCGCCGATGTGGTGTTGATGCAGAATAACTTGCAGGGTTTAGTCGAAGCCATTGCGATCGCCCGGAATGCTAAAGAGATTATCCGCCAGAATACCAATATTGTCGCTGTACCTAATTTATCGGGTTTAGCGATCGCGGCGACGGTGGGATTAAATCCAATGACAGCCACCTTAATTAACAATGGCTCTAGTGTCATTGCGGGTGTCAACGGATTACGCCCTGCACTCAAGGGAGATAAAGCGGCGATTGAGGTTGAAGTTGCTAGCGATTAATTGGAGTTTTTCCGACTGTAGGGGCGGGTTTCATTATTATCTGATGTTGTCACCCGGATGTGACTAAACCCGCCCCATCTCCCCTGATTCCGTAGAAGGGCGGGTTTAGTTAAGTTAGAGACACGACAGAACGTTATCGGTAAAACCCGCCCCTACAACCAGGTTTCCCTGTTATCTCAACCTAAAAGTTTTCAATCTACGTTTGGAGGTGTTTTATGAGTTTATTTGATCTCGAAGATTTAGTCGAAGACATTGGTATTCCCGGTGTTCTTATCGGTGTTGGTGCGGTTGTTCTGGCACCGATTTTTGGTCCGGCGCTGGCGAAAGCAGGCAAACCTGTTGCCAAAGCTGCGATTAAAGGTGGCATTGTGTTCTATGAAAAGAGCAAAATTGTCATGGCAGAAGCTGGCGAAGCCTTTGGCGATTTAGTCGCCCAGAGTAAGGCAGAACTGGCGACTGAATTAGACGAGAATAGCATTGTCAAAGTGTCTAATCATCCGGAAACGAACTAACCCTGTATCCCTAGGATCATGCATTTTCCTAGGTAGGTTGCTAGAATAACAGTTCCGGAAAAGTTTTTTGAATGAAGGAGGTACATTATGGCGTTTAAAATAACTGATCTGTTTGAAGATCTGGGGGTTCCCGGTGTTGTGGCGGGTATTGGTGCCGTTGTTGCTGCGCCGTTGCTGATTCCGGCTGCTGTCAAGGTGGGGAAACCTGTTGCCAAGGCGATGGTCAAAGGTGGAATTGTCTTTTACGAAAAAGGTAAAGGAATGCTCTCAGAATCTGGTGAAGTTTTTGAAGACATCGTGGCAGAAGCGAAGGCAGAATTGGCTGAACAAAAAAGCCAAGCCGAATTGGAACCCGCGCCGAATAGTGAAGGTTAATTTTCATTAACTGTGTAGAGACGTGCCATGGCACGTCTCTACAATTCATGAGGCACAATTCATAATTGAGAATTAATTATGATCATAACTAATAATTCTAAAATGCCAAAACTAAAGGAAACGACGCCCGAAATAGGTGTTTCACCTATTTATGCTGAACTGATCAGTCAAACACCAGGGCGAGTGCGATTGCGGGTGGCTCCGGAGTATCGCCAATCTGAGGATATTGAACCGCTGATCAACTTGTTAAATGAACGTCTAGAGATTTATCGGGTACGAGGTAATATCCACAGTGGTAGTATTACTATTTTTTACGCCCAAGATTACATTAATTTCGAGGGAGTTTGGGCGATTTTGCAGGATTTAGGGGTGACGTTGAGCCAGCTTCCTGAACAACAACCGAGACGTTCGGCTAACGGTCAATCTGATGCGGCGGCTAGTGTAACTTATGCTGTCACTGATTTTAACCGTCGCGTGAGACGGGCAACCGATGGGATCGTTGATATAAGATTTTTGATTCCTTTGGGTTTTAGTGTTTTAGCGATAAGACAATTAATTGTTAAGGGATTGATGATAGAAGCGATTCCTTGGTATGTTTTAGCTTGGTATTCCTTTGATAGTTTTATTAAGCTGCATTATACTAGCGAAATCCAGGAATAGATAGCCCATTAAGCCTGGAACTAAAGTTCCGGCTAAAAGCTTAAACCCGTTAAAACGGGTTGTAAGATTTACCTAGTAAGCTTTAGCTTACTTGAGCTTAAGCTGTTCGGCATTTAAACCATAATGTCAATAATTGCGAGATCCTTGCCGTAGTGCGTTTAGCGAAGCCATGCCGCAGGCTTTGCATCTTGCTCGCTACATTGAGCATCTTGCTCGCTACTAATACCCAATTTAAATGCATTACAGCTTAACGATAAGAAATTTATTTCCTGGCGTTCAAGTTGGCTACAAGCCTAACTACGAACGTGGGTGAATTCAGGTTACAGCTCTTTGCGCTGTAATAAAGTACAGTAGATCAAAGTCCCCCTTTTTAAGGGGGATGCGAGGGGGATCGACAATGTACCGCATAGCAGAGCAAACTGCTGTATCGTGTAAGGGAGAGTCTAATGCCTGAGTGACGGTGAACAAATTTAAGCAGGTTTGGCAGCTTCTCAATACTGATATCCGGGATTTAGGGAAACCGGGAGAAATTGCCGAGACTGGCGCAGAGGTTTCCAAGGCGGGGTTAGAATTAGCGATCGCGTTAGGTTTATTGGGAACGCCAGCCGCACCTGTGGCGGTGATCCCGGCGGGGTTGTCGTTTGTGGGGCTTACTCGCAAAGGGGTGAACCTGTATCGTGGTAAGGTTAAGGGAAAGACACGCTTAGAAGAGTGGGCTGCGATCGCGTTTCCTTTAGCGTATCTGGAACGTTTCGATAAATTGGTGCGTGAGAATGATTGGCTACAGCACAAAATCGGTTCTGGGATATCGAATCAAGCGGCTAAATCACAATTGGATCAGCTTGGAGAACTTCAACTTGACCAGAAATTAATTGAAGACGCTTTAACCTATTTTCCTGAATCCCGGTTAGGACAGGCTTTAAATCAACAATTATCAGAATACTTAAACCAAGCGGGATTAAATCAGTACAATATTCCTATTGTAACCGGATGGGTAGCCTGGGGAATCTATCCGATAATTGATCAGCTACTTTCCTACGAGTCAGAGACGATTACCCAACCCCTACAATTAACCCGTACCGCCGCGCGGGAAATCCAAGCCAGCCAGAAATATGGCAGTATTGAATCCTATTTAACGGAACAGATATCTCCTCATACCAGTAATCCTCTATTACAAACCCAGTGGAAAGTATTGGGTGAAAATTTCACGCTTCCCGATATCTATGTGCCACTGGAAGCCCATTTAGTGGATAAAAATGGCAAAGTTGATAAAAAAGCAGACCCGGTTAATTTAGAACAGTGGGCGAAAAACCAGCTTACGAACCCGGATAAAAATGGTAAAGTCCTATTCATTCAAGCGGGACCTGGACGAGGAAAAAGTGTCTTTTGTCGGATGTTTGCCAATTGGGTGCGAGAACATCTTCATCCCATCTGGACACCGATTCTGATTCGACTCCGGGATATTGATGCCTTTGAAAACAATATCGAAAATACCCTCCGCGCTGCGGTTAAGGCAGATTTTGTTAAGAGCGATGACGGCTGGTTAACTGACCGCAATACCCGATTTTTATTCGTCCTGGATGGGTTTGATGAATTGCGAATGGAGGGAAGAACTACAGGCGGGATTGAAAAGTTTCTCAAACAGGTGGGGAATTTTCAAACCAGTTGTCAGCAAAATTCAGAACTGGGACATCGGTTTTTAGTCACGGGTCGAGAATTAGCTTTACATGGAATTGAACAATTTCTACCTCGCAATTTAGAACGGGTAGAAATTGCCCTCATGAATGACCAAATCCAGCAGCAATGGTTGGATAAGTGGTCAAATTTAGTGGGTGAGGATAAAGCTAACGTATTTTGGGATTTTTTACAGGCTGGAAACTGCCCGGAACGGGTGAAAGAATTGGCGCGAGAACCGCTATTACTTTACCTTTTAGCTGCGATGCATCGGGATGGGGAACTATCCTTAGAAATGTTTGAGGGAACCAGCCGCGCTGGTGCCAAAGTGTTGATTTATCAAAAAGCTTTAGATTGGGTACTGACTCAGCAGCGTTCTCAAGACCTGAATTTGGAACTTACTGAACAAGAGACAGATGACTTGCGGCGCATTCTCACTGAAGCGGGGTTATGTGTCACTCAATCGGGTGGAGAGTGGACTTCAATTCGCATGATTGAGGAACGTCTCAAGGGAGATGATCAAGCCAGTAAATTGTTAGAAAAAGCACGAGAACGCATTGGCGATAATCCGTTGAGAAATGCGCTAGCAGCGTTTTATTTACGACCCGCTTCTGCTGCTGACGCCACGGAAGGAGCGGTGGAGTTTGTTCATAAAAGTTTTGCTGAGTTTTTATGCGCTCAGCGGTTAGTTGAAAGTTTGAAAGAGTGGGTTGAACCGCGCCGCAGACGTAGCGGTTTTCTGGTTAGCCAGGATCAGTTAGCCGAGGAAGTTTACGATTTACTAGGTTATGGGGGGCTGACTTGGGAAATTGTCGAGTATGTGATGGCGTTGCTTGATGTCAGTAACGAAGAATTTGTGCAATTATTCCAGCGTTTGGAAGAATTCTACTTGGATTGGTGTAATGGGGACTTTATTAATGCAGAACCTACGAGTAATCTACCTCAGAAAAAGATGCTGCAATTGCGAAAGCATGGTAGTTTGATGGGATTGCGAGAGGTGGATATCTATGCTGGGCTAAATGTAATGATTCTGCTGTTAGTATTGAATCGTTACGCTCAGAGAAAAGATGAACTAAAGGATAAGATTAACTTTAATCCTTGTGGTAATACAGATAGTGATAGTTTTGAGCCAACTCGATTGCTTCGCATTATTAGTTATAGCAATAGCGTTAAGCTTAACACTTTTGAAAATACGGTTAACTTATTTTTTAGTAACGTCAATCTTAAGCAGGTCAATCTTAGAGGTGTCAACTTTGTTAGGGCAGACCTCAGTGGCGCAGACCTCAGTGGCGCAGACCTCAGTGATGCCAACCTTGAGTTCGCTAACCTCAGCGGCACAAACATCATTGGGGCTAATCTCAGTGAAGCTAATCTCTGCCATGCAGACCTCATCGAGGGTAATCTCACTAACGCAGACCTTTACGACTCATGCCTGCTTGATGCAAACCTCACTAACGCCAATCTCATCAACGCTCAACTCATCAACGCTCAACTCGGCGAAGCTGACCTCGGTAGTGCTAATCTCAGTAACGCTAATTTCAGCTTGGTTAACCTCAATACAGCCAACCTCAATACAGCCAACCTCAGTTGTGCCAATCTCCACTATGGAGATCTTAGCTACACAGATCTCAGCAATGCCGACCTTAGCTATGCAAACCTGACCAATGCCGACCTCAGCAACGCTGACCTCAGCAGTGCCAACCTTAGCTTAGCCGACCTCAGCGACGCCAACCTCAGCGAGGCTAACTTCAGCAAGGCTAACTTCAGCAAGGCTAATCTAGACGGTATTACCTGGGATGAATATACTCAATGGCAAAACGTGCAAGGATTAGAAACAGCAATTAACATTCCAGAAGCCTTAAAGCAACTGCTATCACTTTACCCACCCAATCCATCACCAGATGCGCCAAATTCATGAGCCGCTCAAATGCTGACCCATCCTATATATTAAGACAACAGACAGGGAAGACGCGATCGCAAACTTTGGTCGGGCGAGTTTTGTAGTAAGGGCTTCAGCCTATTCAAGTCATTTTGTCAAAGAAAATCTAATGCCAAAGAAACGGTGAACAAAAAGATTATAACAACAGACGGGAAAGACGCGATCGCAAACTTTGGAAGGGCGGGTTTTGTACGAAAGTTATCGGTTATGTTTTAATAGGTTAGTCCCTAAACCCGCCCCTACAGATTGGGTTTTACGATAACGCGATCGCATGTTTTCATCTGTTACATCTCAATTCTCACCATCGGCTGTGGGAAGGCAGTTATAGTTCCCCTTCTCCCTCGATGGGAGAAGGGGTTAGGGGATGAGGGTGAAATGGTTCGATGCGTGTGAGTACATAGCCTAAAGGCTTACTATCAGAAGTCGAAACCCAACCTACAATAATCCTGCGGGCAAAACTGACATGCTCCCCCCAAACTTTTATCCAATCTCAGTCTTAGGAGGGTGTTTCAACAAATTGGATAGCGCTACTATTTCTTCTATAGACAATAATTGCTACTGTTGACGCACCAAGGAATTGTTATGCCAATATCAGAGCGTCAGACCGCTAGAGAAACTGACTATCAAGCGCAAATTCAGCAGAATATTGAGAGAATTAAGCGAGACTTGCCACCGCTATTTGAACGCGATATTTCTTATGATATTTATACTGAAGATATTTGCTTTACCGATCCGATTAATACCTTTCACGGTAAATTGAGTTACCGCATCGTTTATTGGTCACTGCGATTTCATGCCCAGTTGTTCTTTACAAAAATAGCCCTAGATCTACATGATGTCAGCCAGACTGAGATTGAAATCGCTGCTACACAAACAAAGTCCGCCTGCGCGGACTGGTTTATAACAGGGGTAACTAACCCGGATTTATGGCGATAGAATCACCGAAAATGTACCATTGCTCCCCCAGCTCCCTCTGCTTCCCCTGCTTCCCCTGCTCTCTAACCCCACTACAAGACTTATTCAGCAGCCCCTACTTAGCAGATTGGCGTTTACGGGAAGCTATACCGAAACCCGCAAGTGCGATTAAACCCATAATAGACGCAGGTTCAGGGACAGACTGAGGGGGATTGATTTGATCTCCTGTGACCAAAATGTTATCAAATGACAACAACTCTGTGGATGCCGTCGTGTTTAGCTGCACTTTCACTTGTAATGTACTACCATCACCGATCGCTTGATTCACCGTTTGATTCGTGAAAAACCCAGTCTGGGTAATTAAGTCAGCCGCTAAAAATTCAACATCATCTAGTAAATAGGAGACAATAAAGTAATCTTTGTGACCAATCGGGCTATTTTCCTCGTGTTCAAAACTGACATCACTGGCGAAAGCATCCAACGATAACGCCAGATTACTAAATCCAGAAATATCGATTTTTGGACTCAGCCACGCTGGAAATAAGGGATTAAGATTACCCCCAGAACATCTTACATTCGGACAACCCGCGTTTGTATCACGAGCGGTGAAGGCTTCAGCCTCGACTCTGAAGTAATCGTTGGAGTCAAAGAGAGCCGCATCATGCAACTCAATCGACCAATCTACGCCAACTACGTCTGTAGCCGCTCCGCCTGTTGCTCCTTTACCGTTTTCACCAGAGAAGTCTTCCGCATACAAGGTAAGGGCTTGTGCATTCTCAGAAACAAAGATTAAACCTAAGACTACACTTAAACTTGCCAATAAGGTTTTTTTCATAGCTTTTTAAGCATACTGATAACTATACTGTTATCTAGCGTAGAGTGATTACGGTTGGCAAAGCAAGCGGATTAACTTAACTTCATTAGCTTTTCATATAACCTCAACTAAACTATAAGGAAAGTATTACTTGAAATTATGCCCCAAATGTCCGGATTGAGTTAGTTTGGCGATAATATCTAGAATTGTTTCCAGGATTTCCTATTTTATTTAGGGAGTTGGTAAGTTTACACAAACTTAATGAACTATCGGCTTGGTACAGTGTCTCGATTGCATCCTCAAAAAGACGCCGTTCCCAGCATCGCCATAAACGCCCAATAGGAAATCCAGCCACTGACTAAAACCATCACCGGAACCAATAACGCGGCTGTCTTTTCCGAGAAATTGGCGATCTGTGTGCAACCACTATACAGCGTCAGAATCGTGTAGCAGCTAGTGAATACGGTGATCATCACCATGAGTTGACTCGGCAAATTGGACGAAATCCCATTAGCGATCGCTAAAATAGTTAATGGCATCAGTGTCGCCCCAGCCAGAAAACTATCCCCCGCCAAACTACTAGGATGACGCCGAATTAATCGGGCGATCGCACTCATCGCGGCTAGAATGATAAATGGCATCATACCCACGCCGATTAATGGAACCAGGGAAATAGAAACCATATCCCGCCACCCTGCATAAACACCCCAGACAAAACAAGCATCAAAAATCGCCGCCAATAGGAATCCTACCCCCCTAGCTCGTTGAGCATCGAGACGGGCAAAACTGGGTAAGAGTCCCCCCATGGGATTGAGTAAAAAGGACTTGATTGTAAATAGCGTGTCCCCCAATAACCCTTTGAGATAACGGATAGGATTTCGTTTCCGGGAAACTCCCCCTTTTCCGGGTGTTTGTTGCAGAGTTCGCAACGTTTCCTGAACTAACCGATATCCTGTTTTATCTCCTTGTTCACGTAATAATTGTGCCGCTTGGTGAAAATCCGCGATCGCGCTTTCAAATTCTTGCAAATCTTTATGGGCTAAACCGCGCTGATAGTAAGCCTGAGCGTGAGTAGGATGATAGGCGATCGCTTGAGTATAGGCATCAATCGCCGCCTGACTATATCCTAGTCGATAACGCGCTCTCCCTTGGTAATAATAAGCTGGGGCAAACTGAGAATTAATCCTTAATGCCTGATTACAATCTTGTAGTGTTTTCCTCGCATTTCCTAGTTTATAATACGCTGCGCCCCGTTCCACGTAGGCGTCTACAAAGTTAGGATTTAGGGAAATCGCTTGATTACAATCCTTAACCGCCCCCTGATAATTTTTAGCCAATGCTTTACTAACCGCCCGTACATAGAAATCTTGAGCCGTCATTGACTCCGTTTTAGGCGGATTAGGCTGAGGTTGAACCTCTTGGTTATACTGACGCCGCTTTACTTCATCTGACAGCACCTGATACGCCTCACAAATTGCTCTAAATCGCTCTGTGGCGTCTGGATTATCAGGATGCAAATCTGGATGGTATTGACGCACGAGGCGACGATAAGCCTGTTTAATCTCCTGTTGGGTTGCGCCAGGAGAAATCTCCAGAATTTGATAGTAATTATGAGAATCCTGCATCTGATTTTGTAGAGACGTACCATGGCACGTCTGTCATAAAATGGCGTATTTAATGGGTAATTTGACTACTGATATCGTTTCCAGTTATTTATCCAATTCTATAAAATGTTCATTCACATCAACCAACTTCCTCTGCGCCCTCTGCGTAAACCTCTGCGCTCCTCTGCGTTAAAACAACATAATTTCGTAACCAATTATACGGAAAAGGGCGCAAACCTTGCGCCCCTACATTTCAATTTAACTCACCACCCCCGAATGACCCTTGATTTCACCAATCGGTTCAAAGCGTCCCTCTAAATATTTACTGAGAAACTCTTCGGCGATCGCGAAAAAGTGAAGCCGATTCGCTGGACGAGCAAATCCATGTCCTTCGTCTGTGTAAAGGGCGTATTCAACGGGTTTATCTGCCTTTCGCATCGCTTCAACAATTTGTTCACTTTCGGCTTGTTTTACCCGTGGATCATTTGCCCCTTGACCAATCAATAATGGCTTCTGAATCCGGTCAATAAAAAACAAAGGCGATCGCGCTTTGAGAAACTCCTCCTCTGTATCCAAATCGCCCAATCGATGGGCAAATACGGCTTTCATGGGTGCCCAGTAGGGAGGAATACTTTGCATCAACGTCACTAAGTTACTCGGACCAACAATATCCACACCCGCCGCAAATACTTCTGGGGTAAACGCTAATCCGACTAATGTGGCATATCCACCATACGATCCGCCCATAATTGCCACCTTATTCCGATCCGCAATCCCTTGGTCTACAATCCAATTGACGGCATCAATTAAATCATCATGCATCTTTGCCGCCCATTCACGATTTCCGGCATTTAGGAACGCTTTCCCGTAACCTGTAGATCCTCGGAAATTGACTTGCAGCACGGCATAACCTCGGTTAGCCAACCATTGTACTGTTGGACTATACCCCCACGTATCTCGCGCCCAAGGTCCACCGTGAACTAAAAGCACCGTGGGTAAATTTTTTGCCTCAATTCCAACAGGCGTGGTGAGATAGCCGTGAATCGTTAAACCATCCCGTGCTTGGTAAGAAATGGGTTGCATTGATGCGAGTTGCAACGTTTCCAATTCGGGTTGATTGCTAAATAACAAGGAGTGGGTTTTAGCCTCACGGTTATACACATAGTAATAAACCGGACCATCATCCGTGGCGTAGCCAACCAACCAGGTATCATCCGCTAACGTGCGATTGGTGATGGCAAATTCACCGTCTCGGATTTGCGCGATCGCATTAAAATCATCAGCAATACTGTCATCGAGAATTTGCCATTCCACTTTATCCTTATAAAAGGACACCGCCTGAATCCGGCGCTGAGTTGGATGAATGACCACACCACCGATATCATACTGCTCATCAGCCGCCATAACGGTTTCTTGGCGGGAGGCTAAATCTAAAGCAATTAACCGTTGGGCATTGGCATCGTGCGATCCACTAATATATAGGGTTTTGCCATCCTGAGAAAAGGTTACGGCTGATCCTTCATCATCGGGTCCCCAGTGGCGTAATAATTCCCAAGATTTATCAGGCGTCTGGCGAAATAACAGATCGGAACCCCCATCTGGCGTGGCTGCGATCGCCCCCCGAATCTGGAATTGAGCATCAGCCACCCAACTGACGATATTACCAGGGTTATCGGTCTCAAACTCCACTGCCCCATTATTTAGATTAACCCGATACACATCAAATTTTTGGCGATCGTTGAGATTCATTCCCACCAAGACTTGATCCGGAAACTCTGGATCAAGGTCAATCGGTTGGGCTTTCACGCCTTGGAAGGGGGTTAAATCGCGCACTAACTTGGATTGGACATTCACCAAGTAGAGGTGAAAGTTTTCGTCGCCGTCTGAGTCTTGCAGATAAATAAGCTGGTTAGGATTGTATGTCCAGACATAAAGGCGAATCCCCCGCTTTTGATCCGCCGTTAGCTGCTGATCATCATCTTCTCCTACGGTTCGCAACCAGACTTGCAACACATTTTTCTCATCCGGGGCGATATAAGCCAAATACTTACCATCGGGCGATAGCTGGGGGCGGGTGCGATCGGGGTTTCCGAATAGAGTTTCGCGGGGAATTAAGGGAGGTAGTGCTTGGGATACTGGAGAAGTCGTTGCCATTGCCATTGTAGTTTACGGATTCAATTGCTGTGATTGTCTTAGAGACACTGTAACGAATCTGGCGTGTTAGAAGCTACTCAGGGGTAAGTAGGTGGGGATTGTCATTTGTCATTTGTCATTCGTCATTCGTCATTTGTAAGGATTTGAGGTTTGTTAATACAACAGCCAACCTTAAAGCAACTGACTTGACAGGAGCTATCCTGAAAAACGCTAACTTGAATGGTGCTACTCTGGAAGCAGTTATCCTCGAAAATGTAAATGCTCAGGGAGCCGACTTTCGGAATACTAACTTTAGTGAAGACAGCGCAACAACAAACTTAATTTTATTTCCGCCTTAAAACTGGATGGGCTAGCCTAATAATGAACAGCGCCATGCTATGCTATGCTTTGTCGCTAGGTAAAGAAAAGTTAAAAATTCGCCCTAGTCTGGTGTGAGAACAGTTATGGTTCAATTAGTTCTCGAACGGAAATTGAGTGGCTCTGGGCATGACACTGGATTTGTTGCAATTCTATGAATTACTTGATCCGACCAAACCGTTGGCGGTGGAGAATCCAGAGGAGAAGCAATACTACATTGACTTTTCTCCCGTCAGAGGCAGCAATATTATTAAGGACTTAAGGGATAAAATTACGTTTTTCTCCCGGGGAAAGCCGACGTGTCAGCTATTTACCGGACATATTGGCTGCGGGAAGTCTACGGAGTTGTTGGGACTCAAAGCCGAATTAGAACAGGCGGGTTACCATCTGGTGTATTTTGAGTCGAGTCAGTATCTGGAAATGGGGGATGTGGATGTTACCGATATTCTCCTAGCGATCGCACGTCGGGTGAGTGAGAGTCTCAATCGGATAGAAATTGCTGAACCGAAGGGATTGAAGGCGATTCTCCGAGGTGCGGCGAAGCTGTTGCAGACAGAACTGGAACTGTCGGCTCAAGCCTCGGTTCCCGGTATTGGCAAAATTGAGGCGAACACCGAGGGAGAGTTTTCGGCAGATGTGGGGATTCCAGGGATTGGTCAAGTCACGGCGAGTGACAAAGAAGGCGTGTCCCTGGTAGCACTGGGGATTGGTAAAATCACAGCGAAAGCCAAAGATAGTCCAGACTTGCGGAATAAGTTACGGGAATATCTAGAACCGCGCACCAAGGGAATTATTGACGCGATTAATCAAGAACTACTGATACCCGCCCAAGACAGCCTAAAACAACAGGGAAAAAAAGGTCTTGTGGTGCTTGTAGATAATTTGGATCGGGTTGAGACAGTGAAAAAACCCTGGGGACGAACTCAACCGGAATACTTGTTTGTGGATCGAGCCGAACAGTTACGCCAACTGAATTGCCACGTTGTTTATACCATACCCTTAGGCTTAATTTTCTCCAATGACTATGGTAGATTAACCGAACGATTTGGGGTTGATCCGAAAGTATTACCTATGGTTCCAGTGCGATCGCGCGATGGCGGTGTCTGTGAACAAGGGATGATGCTATTACGGCAAATGGTTCTGGTAAGGGCATTTCCAGAGGTTGAAACTCAGCAGCGATTAACCTTAATTTCCAAGATTTTTGACCAACCCGAAACCTTAGATCGATTATGCTATGTCAGTGGGGGTCATGTGCGGGAATTGCTGAGACTGCTGAATGAGTGGATTGAACAAGAACGACAAATTCCCCTCTCCCGTGAAGGCTTAGAAAATGCGATTAGAAGTCGTCGCAATCAGATGAAATTAGCGATTGATGATCGGGAGTGGAACCTGCTGCGTCAAGTGCAACAGCGCAAACAAGTGAGTGGGGATGAGGGCTACCAACTCCTGATCCGTAGTCGCTTTGTCTATGAATATCGAGATCAGCAAGGGTCTTGGTTTGATATTAATCCAATTTTATTGCAAGCGCCGGAGTTTCAGGGATGAGTGAACATGAGGTAAACCAGAATAACGCCAATTCCTTAGCGGCTTTAGTTTGGGCAATTCGAGCCTCTCAAGGCAAATTTTCCCTAATTTTGGCACGGTGTAACTCTACCACCGTGCGATCGCAGATAGTGCAGCAGTTGCGAGACAGTTCCCCGGTTGAATGGCGGGAAGTGGTTTTAGATCAATCAGTGAAGCGATTATTTGCCACCCTTAAAGCTCAATTGGGGGATGAACAGCCATCGGCTTTAATGGTATTTGGCTTGGAAGCTTTACCCAATTTAGGTTCTGTACTCACGGCGGCTAACCAGGTGCGAGAAGAGTTTCGCAAACAGTTCTCGTTTCCGATTGTATGGTGGGTGACTGATGACGTTTTGCGTCAGTTGATGCAGTTAGCGCCAGATTTGGAAAGTTGGACAAAAACCATTCGTTTTTCCAGTAGTCCAGAACAGTTAATTCAGTTAATTCAGCAAACGGCGGATCAGATTTTTAGCCAAGTCTTAGAGACAGGTGCAGGTAAATTCTTAAGTAATGTGGCGCTAAATTTAGGGAAAGGATCTCCCCTTCGTGCTGAACTTAAATCTGCCTACCAAGAACTACAACATCAGGGAATCACATTCACCCCAGAACTAGAAGCTAGTTGGCAATTTATTTTAGGTCGAATAGCCGATGGTGTGTCTGACGAGTCACAGCAACACTATGAGCAAAGTTTAGCACTGTGGCAGCACTGTTTGCCGGGGGATTTAGATGATCCAGAGTCAGAAAAACAGACCACGGTTTCCCCCGACGTCTCCTCTCGAAATCAATACATTAACCAGCGTCTCGGATGCGTTCTGTACAGCCTAGGAATCGGTTGGCGCACCTATGCAGTTAGACATCGGGCTGAGTATGAAATGGCGTGCGATCGCGCTAAGGGGTATTTTCAACAATGTGTGGCAGTATTTGAGCAATGTCAACAGCCAGAATTAGTGACTAAATTTATTAATGCTGTAGGCGAAATTCTCCAACGGTTAAAACAGTGGGATGAGTTAGCTGCCTTAGCTGAAAAGGCGTTGGAACTGCATCAAACTCACTCTGAACCCTTTAGACTAGCGCGGGTGTATGGCTTTTTGGCGGAAGTCGCCTTGGCTAAATCTGATTGGAGTGAGGCGCAAACCTTGGCTCAAAACGCTCTCACCTTAGTCCAATCCTATCTGGAATCGAGTTCCGATTCCCCCTCTACAGGAGATGTAGACTGGGTGCGTTTTTATGATCAAGGGTGGTATCATTTCGCCTTAGCGAGAGCGCAACGAGGTTTAGGTCAAAATGCTGAGGCGATCGACCAGCTTGAAACTGCTAGGAAACAAACCCAACCTCACTATGAACCGGAACTGTATATTCAAATTTTACAAGCATTACGAGACACTTACTTCCAGCACGGTCAGTATTTAAAGGCTTTTGAAATTAAGCAAAAACAGCGGGAAATTGAACAACGCTATGGCTTTCGAGCCTTTATTGGTGCAGGTCGGTTACAACCCAAACAAGAAGCCATCAGTTCAAGTTTGCTACCTGGTGAAACGAAAGAAACAATCACTCAAGAAATAGCCGCCTCTGGGAGACAACAAGATGTCCAACGTTTATTGGAACGCCTCGGACGCATTGATCACAAACTGACGGTTATTTATGGGCAATCTGGGGTGGGCAAAAGCTCAATTGTCCAAGCTGGCTTAATTCCTGTGTTACAAGGGGAAGCGATCGGTATTCGCGATATTTTACCTGTTTTGCTCCAAGTCTATACTGATTGGCGTCAGGAATTGGGTCAATGTTTGGCTGAATCTCTTAAAGCGGTTAAAGCTATTCGTTTGACCGAACCGCTAGATACAACAGCCGTGATTGAAGAATTGAACAAGAATGCTGATCGAAATCTACTAACGGTTTTAATCTTTGATCAATTTGAAGAGTTTTTCTTTATCTATAAAGACACTCAGCAACGGTTGCCGTTTTATGAATTTCTGCGAGACTGTTTAGATATTCCTTATGTCAAGGTTATTTTATCGTTGCGTGAGGACTATCTCCATTACTTGTTAGAGTTTAATCGACTGACAATGTTGGAAGTGATCAACAATAATATTCTCGATAAGTTAATTATTTACTACTTGGGCAATTTTTCTCCAGCAGATACTAAATCAGTAATTCAAAGTTTAACCGCTCAAAGTCAGTTTTTCTTAGAGGAAGCCCTGATCGATGAATTGGTGAGTGATTTAGCGGGACATTTAGGAGAAGTCCGTCCCATCGAGTTACAGGTTGTGGGATCGCAGTTACAAACCGAGAAAATTACCACTCTAAAACAGTATCGTGAAAAGGGTCCCAAGGAAGTACTGGTGGGACGATTTTTAGAAGAAGTGGTTAAAGATTGTGGTTCTGAAAACGAGCAGATTGCCAAATTAGTATTATATTTATTAACCGATGAGAATAATACTCGTCCCCTGAAAACCCGTGCTGATTTAGAATTAGAGCTTGACGTTAAACTAGAAACCCTGACCCTAGTGTTAGATGTCTTGGTGAAATCAGGATTAGTGTTGAGAGTACCCGCTTCTCCGGCTGACCGCTATCAACTGGTTCATGATTATTTAGTCCCATTTGTTCGTCAGCAACAATCAGCGCGATTAGTTGCCGAATTGGAGAAAGAAAGAGAACAAAGAAAGTTAACTGAAGCCAAGCTAAATCAGGTTCTCAAACAGCAACTTCGAGCAGCACGCCGAGCAACTTTAACTCTAGCTGGACTCCTAGCAGTAATTGGGGGAGTTGCCCTAACCGCTACAGTTGTTGGTATCAATCTGTACTTGACAAATCTTACGTCTGTCTCAACTCAGAAAGAAGAACTTGATCGAGTTGTATCTGCGCTAAAAGCAGGGAAGATGCTAAAACAACCCTTGTTATCCATGGCAACAATACCAGGTACAAGACTCAGAGTTTTGGCAGAACTGAATCAGGCGCTAAATGGAGTAACAGAAAGTAATCGACTAGAAGGACACGAAGGGACTGTTACGCATATTAGCTTTAGTCCTAAAGGCGACATAATCGCTACAGCCAGTGAGGATAAAACAGTAAGACTCTGGAATCTTGATGGTAGTTCCATTGGAATTTTGAAAGGACACACGAATGCTGTTAATAGCACAATGTTTAGTCCCAATGGCAAACGGTTAGCTTCTGTTAGTCAAGACGGAATGGTAAAACTCTGGGATATAAATGGCAACCTAATCAAGGATTGGAACGCTCATCAAGATGGTGTTACAACTGTTGCGTTTAGTCCCAACGGCAAACTGTTAGCCACGGCTGGTGGAGATAAAACTGTAAAAATTTGGAACCGTGATGGAAAACCAAAAGCAATTATTGAGATTGGTGATGTAACAACATTGCGTTTTATTCCTGACAGCACTATCTTGGCTATGGGTAGTCAATATGACACAGTTAAATTTTGGAATATTAATGGCAAACTTATAGGCGAAATCGATAACTATGGTGCTATGAGTATGCAATTTAACTCTGATAAAAGTACTATTGATATAGTCAATAAAGATGGTTCAACAAAACAATGGCATATTAATATTTTCAATGGCATAAATGAAAATTTTTTGGTAAAGAGTACCAATAGTTGTGATACAGAAAAAATAAGTAATATCAGTGTCAATTATTATAGCAATTTGGCGGCATATAGTCTAGACAATATTTACTATAAAGATAGAGTTGTTTTGGCAAAAAAAGACTCTATAGGTTGTTATTATATAGAGGAATTAAATCACAACGATGCTATTACTTCTCTGAGTCTGAGTCCGAATGGGAAATTGTTAGCATCAGCCAGTCAAGATAATACTATCAAAATTTGGCGTTTTGAAAAAACTTCAAACGGATCTAATACTGAGAATAGTCGCACCATCAAATTAGCACATAGTAGGAATGGTATAGCTGTTGCAAAAGGTCGTGCTGACAATACAGTGCAGCTATGGCAAAAAAATAGTAATTCTCCTAAAATAATCCAAGCAGATAGTTCGATTTTAAGTTTTAGTCCTACTGGACAGACTCTAGCAACTGCCAGTGCTGACGATATTGTCACAATTTGGGCTATTGAAGGCCAGAAAATGCGTTTACCAAAATCTATTTTTAATATTAAATATATTGAGATCAGTCCTGATAGCCAGCGAATTGCTACCGTCAGTGGAAATAATACAGTACAGATTTGGAATCGTGAGGGTATCCTTATCCAAACATTGTCTGGACACAGAGCTAACATTGAAAGTGTCAAATTTAGTCCAAATGGTAAGGTTATTGCTACTATTGAAGCCAATGATGTAGTACAACTTTGGCATAGAGATGGTAAACCTATTATCACTCTTCCAGGGAGAAGCGTAATTTTTAGTCCTGATGGTCAGTTTGTTGCCTCACTTGGTGAGGATAACCTCATTCATATTTGGCGTCAGAACAGCAAAGTTATTAAAACCTTAATTGGACATACCGATAGAGTCACAAGTGTTAAGTTTAGTCCAAATGGTAAGATTATAGCTTCTGTAAGTGATGGTGGAAATAGACCAGCAAATAGCGAAATTAAGCTTTGGCACAGCTACAATGGTTCTGAGATTAAAACTATTGCTAATTATGGCATTGGAAGCTTGATATTTAGTCCTAACGGTAATATTTTTGCGTCTATCAATGCTGACAACACAGTTAAATTATGGAATATTAAAGGGGATTTGTTGGGGACTATTAAAGGGCATAACGCTTCAATTTATGATTTAAAATTTAGCCGTAATGGCGAGAAAATTGCAACAGCAAGTGAGGACAATACAGTAAGGCTTTGGAATGGCAAAAACGGTAGTCAAATCAAAACCCTCCGAGGACATAGTGATGTTGTTTATAGCGTCAGTTTTAGCCCAGATAGTGAAATTATTGCCTCAGCTAGTAAAGACAAAACAGTAAAAATATGGAATAGCAGTTACGGCACTAATATAAATACGTTGACAGTTCCAAGTGATGAGGGTAACACAGATGGTTTGTTATTTCACCGGGTTAGTTTCAGTAATAACGGCAAGATGATTACCTCTGTTAGTGGTACTAGAAGTTGGTCTAGTAAAAAAGTTAAATCTAAATACACAGTACGATTTTGGCGTCGTGATGGCGAACATATCAAAACTCTCTTCGGACAGAGTGATAACAGCTTAATAAAGCTCGACAATGGGATCATTGATTTGAATCTTATTAGTTTCAGTGAAGATAGTGAAACAGTTGCTCTTGCTCGTCAAGAGCATAATATCAATCTCTGGGACATAAACCGTAATTTACAATCAACCCTCAAAGGTCACTCAAGCTGGATCAACAGTATAAGCTTCAGTGATGATGGAAAGAAAATCGCTTCTGCTAGTGATGATAAAACGGTGAAACTTTGGAACCTTGACGGAGATGCAAGTTCTCCACAAACTATTGGTAAGCATGAGGGTAAAGTCAACAGTGTAAGCTTTAGTAAAGATGGGAATACAATTGCCTCTGCTAGTGATGATAAAACGGTGAAAATATGGAATATTGACGGGAGCATATTCAAAGACATTGATCAACATAATGAACAAATGACAAGTGTCAGGTTCAGCCCCAATGGTAAAACCCTTGCTTATGCCAACGAAAATGGTGCTGTCAGGCTGTGGAGAAGCAGTACAGACAAATCGATAGATTTATTGAAACCAGACGATAGTATAAGTAATATTGATGCTCTAAATTTTAGCAAAGACGGTAAAATGTTAGCCCTAGGTGGCAGTCAGATGGGTAAGGCGCAGCTATATATTCTTAACGGGATGTGGTTAAAACTAACTGAACTTTACAACATGACTGAATTTTCGGATGTGAGTTTTAGCCCTAGCCCCCAGTCTATTACCGTTTCCGGCAATGATGGTATGTTGGTTTTGAGTCCGAGTTTAGATGAGCTGTTAGAGCAAGGTTGTGATTGGGCAAGAGATTATCTCAAGAATAACTCCAAAGTACCAGAGAGCGATCGCACCCTCTGTGATGGTATTGGTACTCCAGAGTAATTTAACTTAGAGATGTTTCCCAAGAAGTTCTCTACTGTTTTAGGATTCCACCCTAGACTTCCCGTGGAAAGCCCGATCTATGTTGATGCAGTTGTTGATTCTGTTGGTGAACTTGCCGAGAATTTCTGGGTAATCCAAACTGTCAAAATGTGAGATAATAATCCAATCGGTCCAGCAAATAAACAGAGAACCAGGGAGTGAATTGTCCACACCCCAGTCCGTTGTCCTTCCCAATAAATCCATCGCCCTACAAACAAATCCAAGACCAAAAAATGAGTCCATCCAGCGGCGGCGATGATTTCATCTCCAAAGAAGCGGGCAATATCAGCGAGTTGAGGATTGGATAAGGCTTGAGCCGATTCCGGTGTAATACTGTTGGCGAAGAAGTAAATGTATAACCCGGCTAAGGCGACAAATGGTAAATAAGATTCCATCACTTTTCGACTTATCCCCCAGTTCGGTAGCAGAATCATGAGTAACCAGAAGGGTAAAACGAACAGATTCGCGATGGTAAAAAGTAAACTGGGTGTCATGGCGTTAAAACAAAAGAGACTTTATAAATAATACGTTATAAACAGGAGAGTGGGTAACTTTATGTTACGATTTTAATCGGCATAAGTGACATATTATTTCGTTTGGAGCCAGCAGAGGAGCAGTCTATGAGTTCGTGGCGCGATCGCTTCAATAAACTGAGTGGTAAAACCCGACTGGTTGTCTGTCGGTTGTTTGTTCATTTAAGCGGTACAGAAGTCGCACCGTTATTGGGAGTGCTGAATCGGGCGGCGCGAGATGCGGTTGAATCCGACGGAGACTTAACTGTTCTCGGTGAAGGACTGGTGGATATTTGCCAGAACCTCTTACAGTACAATACCTATTGGCAATCGGCGGCGAATGAAGGGGATGTGTTTTGGGATGAAGGGGAAGCAGGGGATTATGTGAGTGAGTTATTTACTGATTCGGCTCAACGGTATTTGAGTGAGCCTGATTTCAATGGATATGCTTCAGAGGATGAATCGCTATCGTTACCCGTCACTCGTAATTTAATTGTGATGATTACTGTGGCGTTTGAAGGGGAAGTGCCGGAAATGGAAACTAATCTGGCAGATATAGAGGCACTAGAAGAGGGTCTCAAAGCGTTAATTAATCTCCATTATCAGGGATACTTGCGAGCGATCCAAGTTCACTTTTCTCCGGCTCAGTTTGGTGATGAATTGACTGATGAACAGCTATTGGTGAATTTTCCAGAACTGATTCCCCTGTAAGGCGGAAATCGGTTTTCTGTTTCTTTTAACTGGGTGGAGACGATTAAAGTTAACGGTTGAGATTAGATTATACATAAAGGCGGGTTTTGTTGTGCCGTTATTGGTGGAGAGGGCGGGTTTTGTTGTGCCGTTATTGGTGGAGAGGGCGGGTTTTGTTGTGCCGTTATTGGTGGAGAGGGCGGGTTTTGTTGTGCCGTTATTGGTGAATAGCTGTCTTTAGTCCCTAAACCCGCCCCTACAGTCCCTATAACCCGCCCCTACATTCCCTATAACCTGTCCCTACACTTCCTAATTCAGCCAGATGCTGTGAAAAGTAAGCCCTCTACTTAACGCTATTGTGGTCGTGTCCTTTTACAAAGTTTAATGTAATTAAGCGCCGCTCTATCGCGCCAATTAATTGCTATAATATGTTCAAATATTCTCAAAGCTACATCAATTTTATTTTGATTAAAATTAACGATTCCTGCTTCAAATGTGGTTTTAGTATTTTCTTTTAATTGGATGATATACTCCGGTTCCGCATCAAAAAATTCAAAGACTGGAACCAAGTTTTTTTTACCTTTAACCTGCACCTGACCGATAAATCGATAGTGATATTGACTTTGATCCTCTAAACAAAACAAAGTGTAACCACTAATTAAAATGGATGCCCCGTAGATTTTTGTCAAATCTTCTAAGCGTGATGCTAGGTTAACCGTATCAGAAATTACGGTAGTTTCCATGCGCTGCTGTTCCCCAATGGTTCCTAGCATTAAACTGCCTGTATGTAAGCCAATGCCAATGGTAATTGAAGGATACCCTGCTTTTTCGCGATCGCGGTTATAACGTGTCACCTGTTTCTGGATTTCAATCGCCGCTTTTAAGCCATCATCGGCAGTCTGGGGAAACAGTGCCATAATTGCGTCGCCAATGTATTTATCGATAAACCCCTGATGCTTACGGATAATTGGTCCCACTTGTTTTAAATAAGAATTGAGAAAGTTAAAATTCTCCTGGGGCGACATACTTTCTGATAGAGTCGTAAAATTGCGAATATCCGCAAACATAATCGACATATCCTGCTGCACCTGATCTCCCAAGCGCACATCCACAATGCTTTCATAGCCCAAAAAGCGGAGAAATTCTTGGGGAACAAAGCGCCCATAAGCACTATTGATTTTCGCCAGATAAAGATGGGTTTTGATCCGGGCAATCAATTCATGTTTAGAAATCGGTTTAGTTAAATAATCATTCGCGCCCACACTCAACCCTTCCACTAAATCTGAGACTTGTTCCTTCGCCGTCAACATAATAATTGGTACTTCAGTGGCTGGAAAGCGTTCGCGAATTTTTTGGCAGACTTCGTAGCCTGACATTTTGGGCATCATAATATCTAGAATCACCAGATCCGGTTTAAATCCCTGCTCGATTTTGGCTAAAGCCTCTATCCCACTGGTGGCTTGAACAATGGCATAATTTTGTACAGATAAGTGATTCGTCACTACCTGCAAATTAATCGGTTCGTCGTCTACCACTAAAATCGTGAACTCGCCCGTTTTAGACATCAGGGGCAACAGTTCACTGGGAAAAGAGTTACTATAGTCCCGTACTTTGGTAATATCCGTTCTATAGTCTGATGAAGATGCAATCGGTTGGAAACTGAGAGGAAGCGTGAAAATAAATCGTGAACCTTGACCCACTTCTGACTCAACGCGAATCCTACCGCCGTGAAGTTCAATCAGTTGTTTGGTAATACTTAATCCTAATCCTGTCCCCCTAGAGGAATGGGAAACCGAGGCGTTAAGTTGCTCAAAAGATTTAAAAATATCCTCGAATTTATCCAGGGAAATACCAATCCCCGTATCTGCCACCGTTATTTCTGCCATATTTTGCTGCTGGGTGGCTGACACGGTAATAGAACCTGATTCGGTAAACTTAATCGCATTGCCCACCAGATTATACATAACTTGTTGCAACCGATTCTCGTCGCCATCAATACCAGGAAAATCTGTGGGTATTTCATTGTTTAAGTCGATAGATTTGCCCTTAATCAGGGGGCGAGATAGGGTAAGCACCACTTCCGTGATTTGGCGAAAGTCCACTGATTTGCGGTGTAATTTGATATCTTGGTTTTTCAGTTTGGCAAAATCCAAAATATCATTAATGAGGCTGTTCAGGCGCTTCCCACTGGAAACAACCATTGCCAGATTCGCGATTTGCATCTCAGACAGGGAACCCGCCGCCCCATCGATGAGGGATTCAGTAATGCCAATAATGCCATTCAGGGGAGTCCGTAGTTCGTGGGAGGTATTGGCTAAAAACTCATCTTTGAGTTGGTCTAGGCGCTGCAACGCCGCATTCTGTTGTTCTAAGGCTTGGGTAAACTGAAGCCGTTCTGCTTCAGCTTGCTTGTGGAGACTGATATCTTGAAAAGCCGCGATCGCATAAACAATTTCACCCTGTTCATTATAGATGGGAGTTGCCCAGACTTCCAAGGGAATCACTTGATCCCCGCGATGAATTTCCAGATTATCCACAGTGACTCGTTCCCCCCATAAGGCTCGCACGATGGGGTTTTCCTCGGTGGGGTAGAGTTGATTAGTTCCGGCGACGTAGATTTGATAAACTTGGGACAATTCTTCAACCGTTGCACCCGGTATCATCTCTTTTCCGACAAGTTGTTGCGCCCGTTGGTTTGCATAGTGAGATTGACCCTCAGCATCAACGACAAATAAGCCTACGGGTACAGCTTCTAGAAATTGTGCCAACTGTCTCTCACTCGCCCGTAATGCCTCTTGGACGCGCTTGCGCTCAATCACTTCTTGGCGTAGATTTTCTAATAAGTCAGCTTGCGCTTGTTGTGCCAAACTCTCCTGCTGTTGTGCGGCTTTGAGCTGTTGCACATGGTTTAGGGTTTTATGGGTGGTAATCTCTAAATCTTGGAAATCGATAGGTTTAGTCAGGAAGTCAAACGCTCCCAGATTCATGGCTTTGCGGATATTTTCCATATCCCCATAGGCAGAAAGAATCACAGCTTTAGTGGTGGGATAATCTTGGGCGAGGTGTGTCAGCAAGGTTAACCCATCCATTTCGGGCATATTAATATCGGTTAAAACCATATCAATATGCGGTTGGGCGTGCAGTTTTCCCAAAGCATCTACACCATTCCGGGCGAAAATAAACAGGAGTTCCTGACGCCGAATTTTTTTTCTAAACTTCTGGCGAATTAGGACTTCTAAATCAGGTTCATCATCGACAACCAGTATTTTTGCTGGCATTGTTTTTGCCTGATAAGGATGGGCTGACTGTAGAGACGTGACCGTGGAACGTCTGGGAGATAGGGAACACCTCGACTCTATTCCCTATTCTCTATTCCCTGACCAATGACCAATGACCAATGACCAATGACCAATGACCAATGACCAATGACCAATGACCAATGACCAATGACCAATGACCAATGACCAATGACCAATCACTGCTGCTTAAGAATAAGTAAGGTGATATCATCATGAACTTTCTGGTTTCCAATATGCTGCCACACTTGGTCAATAACTGCCTGTTTAATCTCACAGGCTGACTTGTGCCAGTTGTTACTTAAGACTTGACACAGCCGTTCTAGCCCATATTGCACCCCATTAATATCTTCGGCTTCTGTAATCCCGTCGGTATAGAGGACAACTCCATCACCGGGATACAACTGTACGGTCGCTTCCGCCACAAAGTCGGCAATAGCCTCTGCCAAACCAATGGGGAAGCCTAAATCAATCGTATCAATTCGCTCAATCCTACCTTCAGAGCGTAGCACAATCATTTGCTCATGTTGTCCACTCACAGTTAGAGTTCCCTGATGATAGTCGATTAAGACCAGGCTTAAGTTCTTGTCGCAGCGCATCCGTTGTAGGTTGTGGTAAATCGTTTGGTTGAGGGTACTGAAAAAGTTAACGGTGTTGGTCTCATTATTGACCAGCAATGTCCGCACCGCCGTTTGTACCATCAGCATCAGGACACCACTGGCTAATCCGTGACCCGTGATATCGCCGATGCCAATTTTCACCCTGCCATTGTGTTGCAGTACGTCGTAATAGTCTCCCCCGACTTCATTGGCGGGTTGCATATACCCAGCGATATCGAGTCCCTGAATTTGATGTAGTTCTGTTTCTGTGGGTAACAGCATCTGTTGCAGTCGTCGGGTAATATCGAGTTCGGTGTTGAGGCGGAGGTTTTCGGCTTCTAAGCGCTTGAGATAGTTTTTTTGGGCTAAGGCTTGTTTGATTTGCTGGACATGGTTGAGGGTTTTGTAGGTGGTAATTTCTAAGTCTTGAAAATCAATGGGTTTGGTGAGAAAATCAAACGCGCCTAAGTTCATCGCCGCTCGAATATTGTTCATATCCCCATAAGCGGACAGGATCACGGTTTTAATCGCTGGATAGTCTGCTGCCAGTTTCATCAGCAAGGCTAACCCGTCCATTTGGGGCATATTAATATCGGTTAAAACCATATCAATATCAGAGTCAGCTTGTATCTTTTCTAGGGCGTCCACACCATTACAGGCAAAGCTAAACTGGAATTCTTTGCGCCGAATCTTTTTTCTGAATTTTTGACGGATTAGGGGTTCTATGTCGGGTTCATCATCGACAACCAGTATTTTGGCTGGCATTGGTTTTCAGTCGGCTAGGTTGTGGATAAATTAAAGATTTTTTCTTTGAGTTGGTCAAAGTCAACGGGTTTATGAATATAATCATCAGCTCCGTATTCTTGGGACAGGCGATAGTTTTCGTCGTCGCCGTAAGCGGTAATCATAAAAACTTTTAAGCTGGGAAATTGGGTTTTGATAGTTTTAAGTAATTCTAAGCCGTTGATTTCCGGCATATTAATATCGGACAGGATTAAGACCACACAATTTTCTTTTTTGCTTTCCATTTCCAGATAGTAGAGGGCTTCCTTGGCTGAGAACGCAAAGTGAAATTCAATTTTGTCCTGTCTAATCTCTTTTCTAAATCGTTGTCGAAACAACAACAGAACATCTTTTTCATCATCGACTACCATGACTTTTATCATTTTTCCCTTTCCTCTCAATTTATCAAGAGTGACATAAACTGTTAAGCATTTTCCCCCTCATCCCTTTTGAATCCCCCTCCCGTCCCCCTTTTGAATCCCCCTCCCGTCCCCCTATTAGATCCCCCTCCCGTCCCCCTTCAGATCCCCCTCCCGTCCCCCTTCAAAAGGGGGAAGCCAAAGGATGCTTCGCTTTTTTGGCACGGGGAAGCCAGCGGATGCTTCGCTTTTTTTGGCACGGGAGAAGGGGAACCGGATTCTCTTGCTCCCCTCTTGCTCCCCCCCAAGCTTGGGAGAGGGGCTGGGGGTGAGGGGTTGAGCTTAAGTTGACACTAATGTACAGCGGGTCGCCCCTACACTACACTGTTCAAGACGCGCCCTGGCTACTATTATTGCGGCAAAATAATCTTAAACTCGGTATATGTGCCTACTTCAGTTGCTACCTGAATCTCCCCTTGATGTTCTCCCACAATGATATCGTGACTAATGGATAATCCCAACCCTGTTCCTTGACCTGTGGGTTTGGTGGTAAAGAAGGGGTTGAATATTTTATCTCGAATGTCTGCTGGGATGCCATTACCGTTATCTCGGATACGGATTTCGACTTTATCGCCTAGATTTTTGGTGGTAACGGAGAGTGTGGGAGTAAAGTCTGTGTCAACGGATTTTTTCTTGTCATGGGCAGCATAACAGGCATTATTGATCACATTGAGAAAGACGCGACTGATATTTTGCGGCACAATATTAATTTGACCAAGGGTGGGGTCATAGTCGGTTTCAATGGTGATGTTGAATGAGGAGTCTTTAGCACGCATTCCGTGATATGCCAGATTTACATATTCAGATAGAAGTGCGTTGATATCGATGAGTTGGCGTTCGTTCCCTTGACCCCGTGAATGCATCAACATCCCGCGCACAATATTGTCGGCGCGTTTGCCATGTTCGTTGATTTTTTTTACGTTTTGTTCTAAGTCACTGAGAATTTCTTCGATGTATTCGGTGCTTTCCGGGTCTAATCGTTCTTTTTGACTGTCGAGTTCTTCTAAGAGTTCTTCGGTTAACTCAGCCGACAGTTCGGCGAAGTTATTGACAAAGTTTAAGGGATTTTTAATTTCATGGGCAATCCCGGCGGTTAATGCACCGAGGGAGGCGAGTTTCTCTTGGGCGATAATTTTATCTTGGGTGGCTTTGAGTTTTTTCAGGGTGGCGGAGAGTTCCTGATTTTTGTCTTGGAGTTCCTGGGTTCTTTCATCAACTTTAATTTCCAGGTTACGGCTGTAGGCTTCGAGTTGTTGGTAAAGGCGGGAATTTTCGATGGAGATAGCGGCTTGGGCGGATAGAATTTTTAAGGTTTCGACTCGTTCGGGTGTAAAGGCGTCGGTGGCGAGGTTATTTTCTAAGTAAAGAATACCTGTTAGTTTGCCTTGATTGAGGAGGGGGGTGCAGAGGATGGATTTGGGGTGAGTGGCGACGATATAGGAATCGCGGGTAAATTGTCCTTCATGGGTGGCGTCATTGAGGACAATATTTTCCTTGGTGTGGATGACGTAGTTGATGATAGCGGTTGACAGCAGGGGCAATTGGGTGTCAGGATCGACCGTATCTACAGGACGCGATCGCAAAATATTAACCGCTTCTGAATCCACGATACCTTCGGCTTCAATTACCCATTTCCCTGGCTCAGTCTCTGGCTCAATTTGGGATTGTAAAATTAGAAAGCCTTTTTGTGCGCCTGCATTCTCTATGGCAATATTCATCAGTTTCGCCAGTACCTTATCCAGCATAATTTCACTGGTGAGGGTTTGCGAGGCTTTCATCACCGTTGACAAATCTAACGCTTGAGCATCACGCCCCGATGTAGAGATTCGGGTGCTAATCCCTTTACTATCAGTTCGATGGGTTGCACCAACTAAAATTTGCGGATATTCTGCTTCCAAGGCTTTGACTTTAGCTTTAGCACCCCAGCGCGTGTAGCAGTGGTGGGCGTTTTTTAGGTAGAATTTACCGATTTCGTCTCTACCGAGGGAGAAATAAAACTCCGCCGCCCGTTCGTAAGCGATGGCTTCTTCGTGGATGAACCCTTGCTCTCTCGCCCCACGAATCGCGGAATCATAATGTTCCATGGCTGGGATTTGTTGACCCAAAACCCGCGCTTTTTCCGCTTCCACGAGTTCATATTTATGTTGATGATTTTCTGGGCAATGAGCTGCCCATTTTTTCAGACGCTTTTGATTTATATTAGTTTTATTAATTAACTGTTTTTTCTCTAAACTCTGGTCTTTAAAGTATAACCCTAAATTGCCTATTGACTCATAAAAATTAAGCTGAACGAGGGCTATCATTCCAGCAGCAGAACTGGCGTAGGATTGACCTAATCTAATATGTTCAATGACCTGCTGATAATGTTTGAATAAAAAAGACAATAGTGCTTTGTTAGCATACAAGTGACACAATGTACAGTAATTTTTTCCTTCTATTAATTTAGGAATAGATTGAGTTTCATTAAAAGCTTTGCCAATTAAATTGAATTGCTCTATAGGGGGATTGAGTAAATTCAATACAGTTTGATGAAAAACCTGGGAATATTGTATAGAATATACCAGCTTTAATTTGAGCATTAATTCAGTATACTTTGCGGTCTGTTGTTCTACGTCATCCAAATTCTTGCCAATAAAGAATAGATTGGCGCAATAGGAATTTGCAGCCATGCCAGCATACTCCAAATCCCCATGTTCTAATCCGGTATTTAATCCCTCTCGTAACGGTTCTATGGTAGTTTTAGTATGTTCTTTCCAATGTTTAATCTGAGTATTATAGATCAAGGGAACTCTTGCTGTAAATTGTTGGGCATTAAACTTTTCCAGTAACTGCAAAGACAATTGACCAAAATGATAAGCATCTTCTTTATAACCTTCAATTCCAGATAGATACAGAGCATAGTTAATATAACCCCCCACAGCTAAACTAGAATTTCCATACTTGATACAGAGAGTCACTAAACTATGAGCAACCATCGCAAACAAGGGTGGATTAGTAATATAAGTAGGTGAAGCGATCGCGAGTAAGATTCTCATTGCTGCCAGTTTATCAGCAGCCGTCATTTCGGGTAGATTAGCTAAGTCTTTAATCCGTTTATCGCCTAAAAGTAACTTGAATGCATTATGTTCTTTTTTTATTCGCCTTTGGCTTGGTTGTTGGGGCAAAACTATTCCCAATTTCGCTAAAATCTCAAGTCCCGTATCTATCGCTGACTGGAACTGTAGTTGCGAGTAGTAGGATTGAAGCTTTATTTCATACACTTTAGCTTGATCAATCAGCGTTTTAGTATGTTTTAGAACAACCGCAGAAAGCTTGTGTGCTTGCTCAAATTGGGTACAGAGGTATTGGGATTTAATCGTTTCTATATGCAGTTCCAGGGTTAAGTCATACTGACGTTCCCAGGCATCTGATGAGAGGATATCTAACCCTATCGTTAAGTACCTAACAGCCGATTCATAAGCTGTTGCTTCTCTGGCTTTCTTCCCAGCCATCAGATTTAATTGAGCCAACTCATCTCTATCTGACTGCTCGTTAATTAATTCGGCTCCAATATTTAACTGGTTAACAATGGCAAAAATATTTTCATCGAGTTCATTTTCTTTGACGTTCGCTAGCAATAATTGACCAATTTTGACATGAACTTCTTTTTTATGGTTATCGGGAATCAGAGCATAAGCCGCTTGTTGAACTCGGTCATGCAAAAATTTATAAAAGATAGAATGTTTCTGAGCCGAAAAGAGAGAGTGGGCTGGTTTTCCAGAGTCAATTAACTCGCTTTCTTTCTGCCAAAGCAGGGGTATTTTGTAATCATCACTTAACGGAATAATTAACCCTTCTTGTATGGCTGACCACAGATCGTTAGCCGTATTTGACAACGATTTGGAGTTGACGACGGAGAGAACATCTAAATTAAATCGGTTGCCCATACAGGCTGCCAATTTTAATACAGTTTGGGTTGGCTCATCTAATCGTTTAATTTTACTGACCATTAGTTCAACAACATTATCAGTTATTTCTACAGTTTGAATCTGATTAATATTCCACTGCCATGATCCCGTATTTGAATCGAATAAAAATATATTTCTTTGATATAAATTTTCAAGTAATTGAGTCAAAAAAAACGGGTTGCCATTAGTCTTATTTAAAAGTAAATTAGCTAAAGGTTTAGCTGCATCTTGCGAAGAGTGTAACGTATCAGAAATTAATTGCTTAACACAGTCTATTGTTAAAGGCTTAAGAGTAATAGTATTCACATTTATATTATGAGTCTCAATTTCCTCTAAGGTGAACATCAAAGGATGTGTGGCGCTGACTTCATTATCTCGATATGCCCCAATTATGAGTAAATATTGGATATCGGGTTCAGTCATTAACAACTGAATTAACTTTAAAGAAGCAGAATCTGCCCACTGTAAATCGTCCATAAAAATAACTAAAGGATGTTCTTTTTTAGTGAAAACACCAATAAAATTTTTAAAGACTAAATTAAATCTATTTTGGGACTCAGTTGAACCGAGTTGCGGCACGGGTGGCTGTTTACCAATAATTATTTCGACTTCAGGAATAACATCAGTAATCACCTTCCCATTGCTTCCCAGTGCGGCTAGCAGTTCTTGCCTCCAAGCTTGCAGACGCGCTTCACTTTCTGTCAACAAGTGCCGCATCAATTCTTGGAAAGCCTGAATTATAGAAGCATAGGGAATATTCCGCTTAAACTGATCAAATTTACCGGAAATAAAATACCCATGCTGTCGCACGATAGGTTTATGAATTTCATTCACTAATGCTGACTTTCCAACACCTGAATAGCCCGCCACAAGCATCATTTGACTTGTGCCTTGGCTCACTTGATTAAAGGTTGCTATCAGTTTCTTGATTTCTGTTTCCCTACCATAGAGTTTTTGCGGGATTTTAAACTGATCTGAAATATCTTGCTGACCGAGAGTGAACTCTAAAATCTCACCTTGAGTTTGTAATTGACTTAAACAGCTTTCTAAATCGGCTTTTAGTCCCCAAGTACTTTGATAGCGATCCTCTGCCGTTTTTGCCATCAGTTTCATGACGATATCAGAAACCGTCTTAGGAATCTCGTTGATCCCCCTATTCTTGAGTTCATTTGCTCCTCCTCTCAAGCGATGAGGTGGAATCGGTTGTTTAGCGATATGACAATGCACCAACTCCATCGCATCAGTCGTTTTAAATGGAAGTTGATAGGTGAGAAGTTCGTAGAATGTAACCCCCAGAGAATAGAAATCAGTTCGATAATCAATCACTCGATTCATTCTGCCTGTTTGCTCTGGGGAAATATAGGCTAACGTGCCTTCCAGATGATCCGGATTACGAACGGCTGGATTCTCCCGCGATAAAACAGAAGACATTCCAAAATCAATGATTTTTAATTGTCCAGTTTTTGGGTTATAAACAATATTTGATGGATTAATATCTTTGTGGATGATATTGGCAGCATGAATTCCGCCCAAGCCTTCGGTTATTTTTAGAGCAATATCGAGACATTCTTTCAGATTAAACTGGCACTCGGTCATCCATTTCCTTAAAGATTCTCCCCCAAAATCTTCCAATAGCATGATCAAGCTATTTTGATATCGCTGTAAGTTGTATGCTTTAACCACACCTTCCAGATTTAAGGAACGGGTTATTTCATATTCTTGCTTGTATCGATTGAGTTCTGCTGGAGTGGGATAGTCTTCTTTAAGAATCTTAAGAATAATGGGTTGATGATTTTTGGGAAGAATCGCTCGATAGACTAATGAATTATTGCTTTCGTATATTTTGGCAAGAATTTGATAGTCAGTCGTGAAGTTCATTTTTTTTAACAGAAGTAAGTGTTATTCAGTTGGACTGTTATTTTAGGGTTTTCTATATTGCCAAATACATGGTCGTGCTTTTTTCTCTTTTAGCCATAATTGAGTGAATAACTAAAATAGCTACAATCCATAAAAACGAACAGGGTTATGCCAAAGAATCTTTCGCACCGTTTCCTCACCCAGTTGTTCCTGAAGTGCCACGGCTCTTGTCACAATATCCTGCTTGTGATCCATGTGAGGATAGTCAGAACCAAAGAGCAAGTTATCAACGCCAATATCCTGAATAACCCGATCCAGATAAGGCTCAGAAGGCTCTATCGTGATAAAGCACTGGCGACGGAAGTACTCGGACGGCTTCATTGTAACGTTATTCTTCACTTCCCAACCTAACTCCTCATACTCTTCATCCAGACGCCACAGCCAATAGAGTAACCAACCACAGCCAGATTCGAGAAAGCCAACTCTCAGGTTAGGGTGACGCTCTAACACCCCCCCTTCAATCAGCGCTAACAATGCCATCATCTGTTCCATTGGATGAGAGCAGGCGTGCATCCCAAAACGGGTGTTAAACCGATCCGCGCCAGTGGTTGGTAAACGACTGTGACTGCCACTTTCATGAATCCCCACAGCTACCCCTAGCGCTTCGCACTCCGTCCAAAATGGCTCGTAGGTGGGGTCACTCAGTAGTCGCCCCTGAACGGGGTTGGAGCGCAAGAAGACAGCATTCCAACCAAAGGCGACAACTCGATGCAATTCAGGGATCATCTCTTCGGGATCGTGTAAATTGATTGCTCCCACCCCTTTGAGAATTTGCGGGTTATAGCTACAAAAGTCATGTAACCAATTATTATAGGCTCTGGTAAATGCTCCAGCCAGTTGCGGTGTCATGCTATCGATTCCCATCACCCACAATCCCAGGCTGGGATAGAGAAATGAGATATCAACTCCCATCTGCATCATTGCTCTAACTTGAGATTCTGAGTCAAAACCATTAGGTATGCCCAATGTCGGGTGATTGCGTCCGATATTTTTCACCGCATAGTTGTGAACGTCATTAGAAATTTTGCGGTAAATTTTTTCACCCTGAATTGTTATATCTGGTGGTGGTGTCAGGGCAAACTGCTTTAACCCAGGTTCTAGGTAATTTTGCCAAAGGTCTTGCGGCTCAAATACATGAGCATCTGCATCAATAATTTGATATCCGTTAATCATAATTTTTAAGTCTTGGCTTGGCGGCGATACAGTTACGGTTTTGGAATCCCCCCTCTAAAATGGGATGCTGATAATGCGAAATCCCCCATCCTTTGGGCGGGGGATTCGTTGGAGAAAATACAGAGATTTACACGCTTACCACTTTCATGACTAAGTGTAGAGAGTTTGAACTCTAGGTAAATTTTCCGCCGTGTTGTATTAGCAAGATGTCAGTGGGATATAGGGGTAAGGAGGAAAGGGATTTTTGATTAAACCGTCCTCTTCTTCTATGCTTGCCGTTGTCCATTCTTCTATTTGTTCGTAAGTGACCGTAAACTCTCCGAGGGCAGGGCGTGGAGGATAAGGCAAGATCAGTGTAAAGTAAGGAGGTGTCTGTGATATAACAGCTTGTGCATTCTCCAATAATTTACCTTCAAAGGAATTCCAACTAATTTTTAATTCATATAATTCTATTTCTTCGTCAGTAAAAATAGGCTGTTTCCACAAGTTTGGTTTCTTTCCAGTCAACAACTGCCTCAATTCTGAATCATCATGACCTGTAGCTTGGGTGAATATCTCCCTGATCTGTTTGGCTTGGTCACCATTTAACCATGAGGTAGCAATAAGTTGGGATAGTAATCTACATTTTCTCAGTAACTGGTTGGCAAATGTCTCGTAGTCACAAGGATGTTTTTTGGGGGGTGGGCAAGGTTGGGATTTAGCAGGACTAGATTTTGATTGATGCCATTGCCTTAAGGCTGTTACGTCCCAGTCTTTCATCAGTTAGACTCTCCAATTGTATTGTCGTGGATTCCGCAAATCGTAAACGTGATTAAATGCACTATATTTATTTTTTAACGAATATTATTAACTCCACTGGCGGAAAATTCAATGGTTGTACATCATTCTTAATAAACCAAGTGGATCATTTTTCAGGATGGGTTATAACCAATCTATGGGATCACATCCACATCGGGAATGGATTGAGTTGATTTTCCGGAAGCGGCGCTTTCAGCCACCCCAATTCTACCGGAACCTGATATAACCGTCCCGAACCCAGCCGTTTCCAGAAGTGGCGCATTCCGGGAACAATCACCTTGACAACCTTGAGTCCAATATCAGGACGAGTCTGATCCAGCACCAGCAATTCCATCCCCCGATTTTTAACGATTTGCTGACAGCGAATCACATCATCTTTGAGGTCATCACTCCACACTTGCGGATAATCGGACTGTACCTTTACCGCCCTAGTCTCATCCGCAACTAAATAAGGCTGATTCGCCACCGTTGCCATTTTCCACCAGTCCAGCGCCATCGGATCAGCCCCAGGATTATACAATGTACTGCCATCAGCATTTGCCCTTAACACGGAAGGGAGAATCTGATTCACCTCCGTCAACGCCCGTTGAATGGCAATTTTCGGGTCAAAATGAGCGCCGTACCCTAAAATGATATCTTCCACCGCGCGATCGCATCGCCGACTAATCGCCGCAAATACGGGAATATTCAAATCACTGGTAATATCCAGCACCCAGAGTTCCCGATGCAGGCTTTGGTAATACTCGTTTAATTGATAAAAATAGGGGTCATCAAAACTCTCTAAGTCAACCTTGGGGCGTTGAATCCGGTTATACCACCATAACGCCACACTATCCCGTTCCACCAATTCCATAAACCCTTGCAGGATCGCTTCTTCCAGCGTATTTCCCGCCGCACACCCATTAGAATCTGCCCAACAATCCGCTGTTTCGACTTGGGGATAGCCATAATAACAATACGCTGTAGGCAGATATTTAAACCCTTGCTCCGTTAACGACCAAACTGGTGTCCATTCTCGCTCTCGTTCCTCATCAAAAGGTTCGGGAACCTTTTGAAACCACCCCGCACATTTACTATTCCATTCCTGACGAGTTTCATATTGACTCGAGCTAAAATTCATACAACGATTCGGATGAATCACGCGATCGCCTAGCGTTTGATAACTCCCTGTTTCCCGAATTTCGTCCCCCTGAAACACCCCAGAATAGCGTTCAATCGCCTCACAAAACCCACTCGCTTTGGCTTGAGCATCGGTGCGACCTTTTCCCGCACTGCGACCGCCAAGATTTTGGCGTAAGGTGTTGAGATCATCAAACAAGGTAGCAAAATGATGCTTGGCGAGATAAGTATGAGTTAAATGATTGACCCCTGTCTCTAACCGAGTCAATTCTCGCACAACACCCGTAATCGGACTCAGGTGATGATGATAACTTTTCAGGGTTTCTTCCGGTGAACAATAACGATGTCCGCCATCGGTGGTAAAACGCTTCTTTCGGTGTCCCAGAATAATCGGTAAAGGGTTACGGTTCAACTGCTGATTCAATCCACAACTGGGACATTGCGGACGCTTCACTAAACGATGATTTCGGGTGTCTAAAGATAAGGTATCGTGAGTCACCAGAACCCCGGTTAACCGTTGATTTTCGCCCTGAACAATCCATTTAAAGAGTTCCGTTGCAGCCATTCCCCAAGCCGTTTGGACGCTAGCCGGAAAAGAGGTTAAAGGAATCGGTATCGGTGTAGAACAGTTTTGCTGGTTTTGAATAAAGCGTTCTATGGGTCTGTTATCCCGTAAGCGCTGCGCTAAACAGTGCCAGCAGCCCGTTTTCCCTGGCTGAATAATCGGTCCAATCCAAACCATCGTTCCCACGGGTTTAACCAGCATCCAGGGGCGCTGAGATTGTAAAGCGTTTTGATTAAATGCGTCTAAATCAACGTGTAAATAGTCATCGGTTAAGACGACATCAATCTCTCCCTGATCCGCCACTTGAATCTGTAGGGATTCCAGCGTCGATAGGAACTCAGAACTGGCTAGAGAACCAAAACAGCTTACGGCTACTTTTGTCCTTTGTAATCGCTGGTACGCCTGCTGAACCTCAACATTTAGCATCTCACAGAAGCTGGCTAAATGATCGGGCAATAGAGACTCACTTTCAACAATATACCCCTTCTGTTCCATCTGCATCAGGGCGTGTCGCGCCATGACGCTAGTATTAAGCATCTCTTGAAATGAAATCGTTTCTGTCGGTAGATCCTGGAGAACTTGATCAATAATGTCCTCAACCGTATGATGCCCATCGATTAACGGGACTAATTGTTGATAGAGATGGCGATTGAGTTGAATCGAACCTCGCTCTGACAACAAAAATACTGTTTCTGGTTCAACCGTTTCCACCTGAAAGCACTGTTTAAATCGAGGCTGATTGATCATCGTTATCAAAGATAAAGGCGGCTCTTAATGATTTGAGTATAAACCCAAAACTAGCCACAATTGATCATAGAGATTGTCAGGATTCTATTTAGCGATCGCCTCTGACACTCTTGTTTTTCCCCCACTCTCACCACAACCAGAGTTCACCGCCTGACGGAGTGCGATCGCGCCAGCGTGTCTGATAGGACGTATCGCGCTCTTCTCCCCTAGCTTGGCTCTAACCATATTTACGTCATTTTGTCAATCTAGCCATTATATAAATTTGGGATGAGAGAGGTTGGCATAGTAGCCCTGATTAACGATGTCACCTTTACCCAAGGAGAACGTGAAAACTGACACTATCTTCTATAGCCTGTTTAAAGAGTTTCCCAGTATCTTCTTTGAACTGATTAACCAGCCAACCGAACAAGCCGCCACTTATGAATTCACTTCCCGTGAAATCAAACAACTGTCATTTCGACTCGATGGTTTATTCTTACCCAAAAACCAAACCAGAAACCAACCCTTCTACGTCGTCGAAGTTCAATTTCAACTCGATGAAGATTTATACTATCGTTTATTTGCGGAACTCTTTATCTTCTTAAGGCAATACAAACCCCCCTATCCTTGGCGGGTTGTCGTCATTTATCCCACTCGCCGGATTGAAAGAGAACAACCATTACAATTTCAGGAACTCTTGACGAGAGTGCAACGCATTTACTTAGATCAGTTAGGGGAATCAGGATCAGATTCCCTGGGCGTAAGAATTGTTAAGCTAGTCATTGAGAATCAACAGACAGCACCTGAATTAGCAAGGCGGTTAATCGACGAAGCTCAAACTCAGATAGCTGATGCAACCACAAAACGGGACTTGATCGATTTAATCGAAACAATAATCGTGTACAAATTACCCCAAAAAAGCCGGGAGGAAATAGAAGCCATGTTAGGTTTAAGTGAACTCAAACAAACCAAAGTGTATCAGGAAGCCAAACAAGAAGGTTTAGAAGAAGGCTTAGTCGAAGGGAAACAGCAAGGTTTGACAGAAGGTCAACTCAAAGCCAAGTTAGAAGCCATACCACGTATGATCCAGTTGGGTTTGAGTTTGGAGATGATTGCTGAGGGGTTAGACCTGCCACTGGAAGTCGTCCAACAGGCTTGCCAGTTATTTGATCAACAGAATGTTCTGGCATTTATTCAACTATTAAATCATCAACGTGAACTGTTCTCCCCAGAAGACTTAGCTGACTTGGCTTTTTTGATTCAACCCTTACCCGATAAACTAGAAGACTTAGCCAATGCGATCGCGCAGTGGTGCAAGCAGGAGGAACATACTGCACCATATAAGGCTTGGCGTCAAATCCTCTCTGACTTATTGAGTGCGACGGTAGAGAACCTGTTGATGATAAACCTTAACACCCTGGAACCTTCAGCCTCTCCCGTCACCAAAGCCATGGTGCAGAATGCGATTGAACCAGGAGAATCTTCGGATTGAACGATCGCCAAAAGAAGATAGGAGTGCGAACCCATCACCCCTAATAAAAATATAGGGGTTTGGGAACCATCCGTGTCAACTTAAGCTCAACCCCTCACCCCCAGCCCCTCTCCCACGCCGGGGAGAGGGGAGCAAGAGCATCCGATCCCCCTTCTCCCGTGCAACAAAAGCGAAGCATCCTCTGTAAGTTAATACCAATGTTGGTTCCCAAGCCCCTACTCTTGTAACCCTTGACAGCGCTGGATATAGAAATGAGCCGCTTGATCCTGTGGGTTGATTTGGCTGATTTCTGTAAAGCGTTGAGACGCTAATGAGAATTGTCTCTGGTGATACAAGATAACCCCTTGTTCAAACTTTTGCTTCGTTTGCTGCTTTAACCTGCGGCTATCAATCGGATCAGTCTCAAACACCTCAAAGATAGGCACTAAATCCTTTTTGCCTTTAACTTGAACTTGACCTATAAATCGATACTCATACTGGTTAGGATCATCCAAGTCAAATAATGTATGTCCACTCACCAAAATCGCCGCCCCATAGACTTTAGTTAAGTCTTCCAGCCGGGAGGCTAGGTTCACCGTATCAGAAATTACTGTACTTTCCATCCGTTGTTTTTCCCCAATCGTTCCTAACATCAAACTTCCCGTATTTAAGCCAATACCAATAGTTACTGGCAGATATCCAGCATTTTGGCGATCGCGATTATACTGTGTCACCTCCTGTTGCATCTCAATCGCAGCTTGCAAAGCGTCATCAGGGGTATGAGGAAACAATGCCATCACGGCATCGCCAATATATTTATCAATAAAACCTTGATGCTGGCGAATCACCGGACCCACTCGTTTTAAATACGCATTAATAAAATTAAAGTTTTGCTTGGGAGACATTTGCTCCGACAACGTGGTAAAGTTACGAATATCCGCAAACAAAACCGACATCTCCTGCTGCACCTGATCCCCTAACTGGACATCAATAATACTTTCACGTCCCAGAAAGCGGAGGAATTCATGGGGAACAAACCGACTATAGGCACTATTGATTTTCGATAACCGAAGATGAGTTTTAATCCGTGCCAGCAATTCATTTTTCAGCACAGGTTTAGTCACATAATCATTCGCCCCCACCTCTAAACCAGCCACCAAATCAGACACCTGATTTTTCGCCGTTAACATCACAATCGGCATTTCTGACGCTGAAAACTGCTGGCGAATCATGCGGCAAACCTGATACCCTGACATTTTGGGCATCATCAAATCCAGGAGAATTAAATCGGGTCTTAACCCCTTTTGAATCTGATCTAAGGCTTCCATCCCATTGATGGCGCGAATAATCCGATAGTTTTGTACCGAAAGGTGATTAGTCACGACTTGCAGATTAATCGGTTCATCATCAACGACTAAAATGATTAATTTTTGATTAGACGCGATCGTTGTTTCTTCCGGTGATGGTGTCGGAAGTTGGATCGGATTGGGTCGTACTTTGCTGATAAATTGGCTAATACTCAAGGAAGGTTCTGGAGACTTGCTACTCATGGGTAGAGTAAAGACAAATTGAGACCCCTGTCCCCGTTCAGACTCAACTCGGATAGTACCGCCATGGAGTTCGACTAATTGTTTAGTAATACTCAATCCTAAACCCGTGCCACTATAAGATCGGGAGGGGGAGGTATCAACCTGTTCAAAGGATTTGAAAATATCCTCAAATTTATCCTCTGGAATCCCAATTCCTGTATCCGCAACGGTGACTTCAATCTGGTTATTCTTCACCTGGGCGGATACGGTAACTGACCCGGATTCAGTAAACTTAATTGCATTCCCGACTAAGTTATACATAATCTGTTGCAAGCGATTTTCATCCCCATCAACAGCAGGTAAATTAGCCGGAACCTGGTTTCGTAGATGTAAGGATTTACCCGTAACTAAAGGTTGACAAAGAGTCAGAACCACGTCAGTAATTTGCTGAAAATCCACGGGTTGGCGTTGCAGTTCGATATCTTGGTTTTTCAGTTTAGAGAAATCCAGAAGATCATTAACCAAACTGGAGAGGCGCTTCCCACTAGAGACAATCATCGCCAAGTTCGCGATTTGCACCTCAGACAGCGCCCCGGCTGCACCATCGATTAAGGATTCAGCAATACCAATAATCCCATTCAGAGGCGTGCGGAGTTCATGGGAGGTATTGGCGAGAAATTCGTCCTTAAGTTGGTCGAGGCGTTGCAGGGCGGCGTTTTTGGCTTCCAGGGCTTGGGTAAACTGAAGGCGATCGCGTTCGGCTTGTTTGCGTTGGGTGATATCTTGAAACGCCGTGATCGCATAAATAATGTTCCCCTGATTATCATAAATGGGTGTCCCCCAAGCTTCTAAGGGAACAACCCGATCCGGTTGATGAACTTCTACATCATCAATGATGGTTTTTTCTCCCCGCAACGCCCGAACTAAGGGCAAATTTTCTGTCGGATATAACTGATCTGTCCCCGCAATATAAACCTGATAAGCTTGGGATAAATTCTCAATGAACCCGTCTTTTGGAGCATCTAACCCATGTAATTTTAACCCAGTTTTATTCACATAAACCCATTTTCCTATGGCGTCAATCACACCAATTCCCACGGGAATGGCTTCCAAAATTTGATTCAGTTTTCTTTCATTTTCTCGCAGCAGTGCCGTTTCTCGTTTCTGCGCCCTGATTCTCCACTGCACATAGCCAAAAACTGTACTCACCAACGCCAAAACATACAAGGTGTAAGCCCATCCCGTTTCCCAGGGAGGTGGCGAAATAATAATCTGAATCGATGTCCCTTGTTCGTTCCACACTCCATCATTATTTGACCCTTTCACCCGAAACGTATAGGTTCCACCATCGAGGTTAGTATAAGTGGCATAACGTCTTGTTCCAGCCTGAATCCAGTCTTGATCAAAACCTTCTAGTTTGTAGGCGTACTGATTTTTCTCGGGTATTGTATAGTTTAAGGCGGCGAACTCCAAGGAAAACACATAATCTTTATAAGATAGTTTCAGTTCTTGAATCTGTGATATATTTTTATCTAACTTAATATCTTGGTTGAGTTTTTTAAACTCTGTAATCACAATGGAAGGAATATAGGGATTATCTTTTACTTGGTCTGGGTAAAATACATTGAAGCCATTTACGCCGCCAAAAAACATTTCCCCGGTTTGACTACGATAATAAGCTCCCGCATTAAACTCATTACTCTGAAGTCCATCCCTAACATCATAATTTTTAAAGGTTTCCGTTTTTGGATTAAACTTGGACAACCCCTTATTCGTACTTAACCAAAGATTGCCGTCATCATCGCCAAGGATGCCATAAACCACATCATTGGCAAGACCATCTTTTTCAGAGTAATGAGAAAATGACTCGGTGTCGGGGTCGAACTTATTAAGTCCACCACCAAATGTACCCAACCAAAGAATTCCCGACTGATCTTCATAAATGGACAAGACACTGTTATTACTCAAACTATTCGGGTCTTGGCTATATTGGTAACGGGTAAATTGCTGAGTTTTGCGGTCAAATTTATTGAGTCCACCGTTATGGGTAGCAATCCAAAATCGACCCTCTTTATCTTCGTAAAGTTGCCAAATGTTGTTATCACTCAAACTTTGGGGATTATCCGGTTGATTTCGATAAGCGGTAAATTGCCCAGTTTCACGGTCAAATTTATTTAATCCACCCCCAAATGTGCCAATCCAAAAATTTCCTTGTCTATCTTCATAGATGGACATCACTGCATCGTTGCTTAAACTTGTAGGATTATCAACGTCATGGTAATAATGGATAAATGCCTGGGTTGCACGGTTAAATTTGTTGAGTCCACCACCAAACGTACCGACCCAAAGTGTTCCTCCCTTATCTTCGTAAATAGACCAGACAGCATTGTCACTTAAACTGGTTGGAGTATCGGGTTCATGTTTATAGTGTGTAAATTCTCCAGTTTGACGATCTAATTTCTCAAGGACTCCACCAAATGTACCTATCCATACTGTGCCAGATGAATCTTCATAAATGGACATTACCGATGTATTCTCACTCAAACTATTGGAGTTACCGGGTTCGTGAGTATAGTGGATAAATTTGCGCTTTTTCCGATCAACTTTGTTGACTCCTCCACTAAAAGTGCCAAACCAAATAATTCCAGAATTATCTTCATAAATAGACAAGCAAGTATTATCACTGAAGCTTGTGGATTTTGCTGGATTGTTGGTATAACTCGTAAATGTTTCAGTTTCTCGATCGAATGTATTAACTCCTTTCCCACCCGACGTTCCCAACCAGCTACCCGTTCCAATCCACATCACTCCTGATTGGTCTTCATAAATTTGACCCACTGTATTACTACTAAGACTATCAGGGTTAGTTGGCTCGTATCTATAGTGAATAAATTGTCCCATTTCCTCGTCAAATTTATTGAGTCCACCCCCTTCCGTGCCAATCCAGATTGTACCTGATTGGTCTTCATAAATTGATAAAATATGATTATCACTTAAACTTGAAGGATTACCTGGTTCATTTTGATAATGCTTAAATTGCTGGCTTTCTCTATCAAATTGATTTAAGCCACCACCATTGGTTCCTACCCAAAGCGTCCCCTGTTTATCTGCATAGAGTGAAGTCACCGTATTGTTACTCAAACTATGAGGATTAGCTGGGTCATGGCTGTAGTGAATAAACTGCTCTGTTTCCCTATCAAATTTGTTAAGTCCGCCCCCTTCCGTGCCAATCCAGAGTATACCCGATTGGTCTTCATAAATTGATAAAATATGATTTTGGCTTAAGCTATTGGGATGATTGGGATCATACTGGTAATGAGTAAATGTTTCGTCTACTTTGTTAAATTTATTGAGTCCTCCATTCTTAGTTCCGATCCAAAGAGTTTCTAAATGATCTTTATAAATTGTCGTGACGAAATTGTCAGATAGTGAAGAGTGATCAAGAGAATTGTGTTTATAAAGCTTAAATTGATAACCATCATACTGGTTCAAACCATCGGGAGTAGCAAACCACATAAATCCTTGACGGTCTTGTAAAATAGAAAAGACTGTACTGGCAGATAGTCCATCCTCAATAGTCAGTCGATCAAACTGAATATTAGACGGTTGAGCCAAGGCATTAGTGGCTAAACTCAGGCTCATCAGGACTACTAAAAATAGTATTTTAATTCCTGAAATAATTTTAGAATTAACTCGCCAATCAGTTGTTCGGATGCGTCTGTGGTTAAACCATGTCCAGAAATGTAAGCTCGATTCACAGGTCATATCATATCCGGTTGATTTGAGCATCTATCATATCTCACATTATTTAGCTCAAATCATTACCATTCTACGTCCCTCTCTAACTAAGCGATGAAGATGGCATCGAACGGGGTAAGTACCTGGAAACTAAAGGTGGAACAACTGATCAATTTGTGATTTCGCAGTAATCATTGACTCGTGACACCTGATGTCCTCGCTGTGTTACCTGTGATACCAACCGCTTCAACACCGATTTGTCGGGTGAATACTCACCCACTGACACCGCTAAACTGAGATAGGAATTGCCTTCGTTGAGCAGTAATCCCCGATCAACCAAGGGTTGAAGCATTTCTGCTACGTCTTGCACTGATATAGCATAACTGAAGCGGTTTGCAAGCAACTGGTGCAGGAAGTTAACGGTGCGGATACCGTCACAAGCCAGGTACAGCGTCTTCAAGGGTTCTGTCAGTGTGACTAACAATTGATGGGCAATCGGTCGCAAATCCCAAATTTGTAGGCTTGTCCCTTGGTCTACAGCAAACAGGGTACTGGTTTCATAGGCAGACTGCCAAGCGATGATTTCTTCTCTCACCCGACGGGTATAACGTTCCACATCTTGCTGCTGACAATACTTAAAGGTGAAGAAATAAGCAAGATTAGCAACCGCTTCAGGAGCGAATGGATAGATATAATGATAGGCGGGAAACGGCACAACCTCCTCAAAGCCAAACTCTTCCGGACGATCAAAATGAGGGCTGAAGCGGTCAATCCGGATTGCCCCTGCCCATTTAGGAGGTCGCAGATGAGTCAGTAACGGAATCAGATTTGCCATCTGGCTGTAGTCCTCTGGTGTTTCACCTGGAAAGCCCCACAACAGATTCCAGAACGGGGTAACACCTAACTCTTTACACCATTTGAGCAACTGGATATTTTGTAAACCGCGAACACCTTTTTGCATGAGTTCGAGAACGTGAGTGCTAAAACTCTCGATCCCGGGCTGAATCATCGTAATTCCGGCATCTTTGAGCAGTCGCACTTGCTCTTTTCTGAGATTGGCTTTCACTTCATAAAACAGTTCCAAATCAAGCTGGCGTGCTGCCATCTCTGGAATCAAGTCTTTGAAATACTTCATATCCAGGATATTATCGACCACAGAAATGGGATAACCTGGATATTTATCAATCAAATAGAGCAGTTCCTCCAAAGCACGAGTCCCTGACTTGCTGCGGTAGGTCATCTCCGTACCGTTGAGTCCACAAAACGTACAGTGCTTTTTTTCTCCCCACCAGCATCCTCGTGAGGTTTCTATTAGGAGTCGTGGCTGATAAGGTTCACTTAAGTGAGGACGAATTTTCTCCCACTCTTGGAAGTAGTCATCGTAATCTGGGATGGGTAGCGCATCCATCTGATGAACAGTCGGCGCATTCAAATTCCAATAATTGCCGATCGCATCAATCCGGTTTCGAGTATAAACCCCTGGCAAATCAGAAACAGGCTGGTTCTGGAAAACTCGGTGAACCAATTCTGGAAACACGCGATCGCCTTCACCCGATATAATGGCATCTACAAAGGAAAATTGGCGGATTGTTTCAATCCCCATCACACCTTGGCAATTCGCGCCGCCAAATTCGATAAACACCTCTGGCGCTTTTGCTTTCAGGCGTTTAGCCAGCGCCAGTGCTGCAACGTGTTGGTGAAACGTACTGGTAAACCCAACCAAGCGAGGACGATAACTCAAAACTTCTGCTACGCATTCATCCAGAAAGTTCTCAACTAAGCTGCGGATGTACAGAACATTTTGGATAAAGGTTTCAGAAACCGGTTTACTATTTGGATAAGACCCACGATGAGTTGGGGAACGTCCCCGTAGTACATCTTCAATAAAGTTTTCTACATCCTGCACCCTTGAGTCAAACAGGGCATCGGAAAAGACCCATTCTCCCACCAAATCACACACCGAGACTTCCCCACTTGTTGTCTCGTTATAGCGGGAAATGCCAATCTGTTGAGCAAAGCGGAGGGTGAAGTAACACACTTTCGTCGAGAGGTTTGCAGGCGCAAGTGAAGCCTTGAGCAAACCTAGTCCGATAGAGGGAAGCAGGGGACCAAAAGGCATACTCACTAGAACCACGTCTGCCTGTTGTTGCAAGGACGGTTTTACCGCCGATTTAGTCACCCGATCATCAACCATCATGATAGTAATTGCTCCTTGGCTCACCTGCTCTCTTGCATCGGTTACTTAACTTTTACCATCCTGCACTAGGGTGCTTTCATGCCGTATGCTTCAGCCTCTTTATGAACGGCTTGTTGAAAATCTTCCCACTTTCCACTGGTGAGCAAAGTCTTCATATCTTGATCAATTCCGTATTCGTCTAGTACGACCTCAGGATTTTCGTTAAATCTGTCCCGCTTATTTGTATCTTGGGCAAGGTCAGACAGCAAATTAAAAACTTTAGATGACATAGCCGATCTCACTTATCTGAGCTGAATTTTATTGCCCTTCATTTTATCTCTTTTTGGAGAAAATTAGGTTAAATATTTATTAAGAAACTGAATCTCTGTTGACTTTGACAACAAAACTCACGCCAAAGGCAGATAAAATCGAAACGTACTGCCCACCCCTAACTGACTTTCCACCTCAATCTCACCCCCTTGCAATTCCACCAATCGCTTTGATATCGCTAACCCAATTCCCGTTCCCCCAGTATTCGGATTGCGCGACTTTTCCGCCCGCCAGAACCGTTCAAACACATGAGGGAGATCCTCTGGGGCAATCCCCATCCCTGTATCCGTTACCGCAATCCATAACCTAGGAATCCGTCCTTTTCTCCCATCCCGTTCTACCCACACCCGTACCCTAATCTCACCCGTTTGAGTATGGCGAATAGCATTCCCTAAAAGATTCATCAGTACCTGTTCCAATCGGTCACTATCCGCCAAGACTCGCGGCAATTTCTCCGGACAATCTAACTGCAATACCGGACCTTCTTCCAACACCTGATCCGTAAACTTTTGTACCAGTGATTCTAACAAGGGACGCACATTTACAGGTTCCACTTTGATTGGCAGATAACCCGCTTCGGCTTTCGAGAGTTCCTGTAAATCATTAATTAATCGTTCCAATCGGCGCGTTTCTTTTGCCAACTGCTGATACATCGCAGGCGTTGCGTCCATCCGTTGTGTAGCCAGTTCTTCTAAATAACCCCTTAGTACCGTCAAAGGCGTTCGCAGTTCATGAGTCAAATCACTGACTAAATCTCGCCGTCGCTGTTCCACATCTTCTAAACTCACCGCCATTTGGTTAAAACTGCTGGCGAGTTGATTAATTTCAGGAATTTCACTGGGCGGAAGCCGTTTATCCAGCTTACCTGCGGCAAATTGTTGGGTAATGTCTTCAATTTGAGTCAGGGGTTTGACGATGCGACGAGACAACCAATAACTGAGTCCTCCCGCCGCCGTCGTGCCAACAATAACCGACCAAAACGTGCCGCGATTCCAGGCGGTTTGAAATCCTTTTAATAGAGAGGTACGAGCAACGCGAAAGATAACTCCTTTGCCTTCTAATTGTTGCAGATGCAAAATAAAGAAGCGCGGCGAAGACACTTTACTAATAATTAAAAGGGAACCCACGCCGACAATCATCACCAGCAAATGGGAGAGAAACAGGCGTGAGACTAAGGGTAAGGATTTGCGGCGGTGTAAACTGGTTTTACTCATGGGGTTTGATACAATTTTGGCTTTGTGGGCTTGGCTTAAGGCTTAAGTGAAGCCCTGAACTAAAGTTCGGGCTAAAAGCTAAAACCCGTTAAAACGGGTTGAAAGACTCTAGCCTAGTAGGTAATTCTTCATGAAGAGTCCCCTACAGACGGTCGGATCGCCCGCTTTGGTGTTTCTTTACAGGCAGGGGTTCTGAACTGTTGCGGGTTTGCATTGTAGAAAAACCAACCCGGTTTTCAGCCAATGTTGGTTAATGGAAGACCACTCAAAAGTCGAAACCAATACTACAACAAGCTAAAAGCTTTCCTTCAAAGCAACCTACCAGCCGAAAGCCGAACCAGTATTAAGCTGTCATGCATTTAAATTGGGTATTAGTAGCGAGCAAGATGCTCAATGTAGCGAGCAAGATGCTCAATGTAGCGAGCAAGATGCTCGCACTACACGGCTTTCACCATTATTGACATTAAGGTTTAAATGTCGAACAGCTTATCAAGGTAGTTATTCAAGAGGAAAGTTACACATCAAAAACATCAGCTATTGACTTAGAGCTTCCATCAAAGCAATCAAAATATGCTGGGAAGCGGGTTAAAAGAGGTTTGTTTCAGTCCAGAAGTGGACGTGTGATTAATGCGGACATCAACGGAAGTATCCAAATTATCCGCAAGTATATCCCAGAGGCGTTTACCGTCGAGGGAGTAGTGAGCTGCGCTGTGCAGCCGATACGGGTTAACCCAGTATGAAAGACTAAACTACAAGTTTCTATAAGTTTAGTCTACACGGTTATCTTCAAATTTATAACCAACACCGATCACCGTCTTAACAAAGGTCGGATTACTGGGATCTGGTTCTATTTTTTTCCGTAACCGGGCGACATGGGTATCAACCACCCGTTCATCGCCAAAGAAGTCATTCCCCCACAGTTTATCAATCAGTTGAGTACGATTCCAAACTCGACCCGGTTGACTGGTAAAGGTTGCCAACAGATTAAATTCTAACGTGGTTAAATCTAGGGGTTCTGATTCCCCAGAATCGAGTTGGCGACTAGCTGTATGTTGATCTACATCCACAGTAAAATGTTGGGTACGGTGGACGAGGGACTGTCCACCGTGACGCAAACTACGCCGCAATAGCGCCCGGACTCTAGCCACCAGTTCGGTAGGGCTAAAGGGCTTGACCAGGTAATCATCAGCACCTGTTGATAGACCAATTACGCGGTCAATTTCCTCTCCCTTCGCCGTCAGCATTAGAATATAGGGGTCTTTGGGTCCCGGTTTTTGGCGAATTCTGGCGCAAACTTCCAGTCCATCCAATCCGGGTAGCATTAAGTCAAGAATAATCACATCCGGTTGCTGGGTTTGGAAGGCTTGCATGGCGGCTAGTCCATCGCGACAGGAGTAGCAGGTGAATCCTTCCCGTTCTAGGGTAAGTTGGATGAGTTTGGCGATTTCCGCTTCATCTTCAACGATTAAAATATCCATATAAGTAGGTGGGAACAATTACAGTGAACGGTTTTGATCGTCATTCGTCATTCGTCATTCGTCATTCGTTTATGTAAAGGTTTGAGGATTATGTACAGGGCTGGTGGAGTGTTGGGTTGATAGGGAGCCAGAGCGGTTGAGTAAAGGGCGACCCGACCCCATTGAATGGACTGGTGTTGTGAATTAGGTCAAGCGGGTCGCCCCTACAGGGGAATTATAAATGTTGCTTTCATCCGTTGCAGATGCGATCGCTAATTTAGATCGAATGGCACTGAAAAGCGGGCATTATGAGATCGCCAAAACCTTTGATATACCCGCTCGGCTTCGCTCAACCCACCAGCATACCAGTCAGTAACATTCAATTTAGATCCTCAACCTTCAAGAAGTCGAGGATCGGTTAGGGGAATGGATTAGAAGCCCAATTTCTCTAAAACAGGTCGTGTGGACACAATATGCTTACTCAACCCCAACTCCTTGGGTGGAATCCCTAGCGCCAAAGCCACCAATTGCGGTAAATGTAACACAGGTAATCCCAGCTTACGCTCAATTACCTTTTCCACTTCCGGTTGACGAGAGTCAAGATTAAGGTGGCACAATGGGCAAGGTGTTACCATACAATCTGCCCCCGCGTCAATGGCTTCTTGGATATTTTTCCCTGCCATTTGGAAGGATTGCTCGGTCGCATAACTGGCAATGGGCCAACCACAACATTGGGTTCGTCCACGATAATAAACCGGAGTTGCGCCAACGGATCGAAATACATTCTCCATTGATTCAGGGTGAAACGGGTTGTCGTAGGGTATTGTGGTTTGTCCTCGCAGCAAATAACAGCCATAGAACGCAGCACATTTTAACCCGCTTAACTTTCGAGTGACCCGTTCTTGTAAGGCATCTAGTCCATAATCGGTGACTAACGCCCACAGCAAATGCTTGACCTCACTGTTCCCTTTATAAGGAGAACAACCCTCTTTTTTCAGTAAGCCATTAACTTGATCAATATAGCCCGGATCACTCTGTTGAAAGTCCTTCAAGCGTTCATCCACATGACCAATAACCCCCTGACAGGTGCTGCAATGGGTCAACAGGGGGAGATTGAGTTCCTCCGCCAAGGCAATATTACGAGCATTTACGGTATCTTCCAGTAATCGGGAATCTTCCTTAAATGTGCCAGAACCACAACAGGAAGCTTTTTTCAGTTCAATCAGTTCAATGCCCAAGGCTTGAGTCAGGGCGGCGGTGGATTGGTACAACTCTCGGCAAGCGCCTTGGGCGACACAACCAGGGAAGTAAGCGTATTTTAGGGTTTGAGATGGCATAGCAGTTAATCTGGATTCTCAGGATCAATTATCCCATCGCTAATCCTAATGGGTAGCGTTGGCAATGTTGGAATTTTTGGTTGAGTAAAGGGCGACCCGAGTCCATTGAGTGGATACAGGCGTTAATTGATGCCGTGCGGGTCGCCCACATTAACCTACGGTGACAAAACGCCGCTAGTCTACGATTAGATCTTCACATTTCTTCCTCTTCCCCTTCTTCGGCGAAAATACGCTCTATATCCCGTCTCCCATAAAGCACACGCACCACCTCAATTCCATTCGTCAGGGGAAAGTAAAAAATCAGATAGTTCCTAAATGGGAAACTCCGCAGTTCTGGTAACAACTCGTCACGAATACGCCCAATATAAGGGTTTTGGGCAAGGATTTCCAATTTGGCATAAAGCTTTCTCAGAAAATCTGCTGCCTGCTCTTGATTACTATTTTCTTCGAGATAGTCCCAGATAGCATCTAAATCTGTCTGAGCAAGAGGACGCTTGAAAATCTCGCTCATACACCTTGCTCTGTGCTTCGACGTTCAAGACTTCGTGCTTGACCTCGACGGATCACGTCTTCAATGTCAAGTGGTGTGGCTTCTCCGCTCTCAACTCCTTGACGGATTTCTGTCTGTAAGGCTTGCAGTTTAACTTTCTCTAATTCCGCTTCGAGTTCCTTGAGGCGATCTTGTAGATGTTGGAAACTGAGGGCATCTTGGACAATCACAGCCGCCTCACCGTTTATTGTCAGTACCATTGGTGCTTTCGTTTCTCGGATGCGTTCTATATAGTTACTGGCGTTGCGCTTAAAATCAGTGAGTGAGTGAATATCTTGAAGGTTAACCATAGAATAGAACTAAATTAAAATCTCTATTAAGACTCTAATTAGATGCTACAGGTTTCCTGATTGGTCGTCAATGGGACATCTAAGCTGGGATTGGCGATCGCACCACCTGGGGCAAATTTCTAAACGATCGCCCTTTTCGCCTGGAGATACATTTCCGCGATCGCGATCGCCATTAGTACCCCGATTAAACTGAAGCAACTCCCCAAAGTACCGAGAGTGGTAATTAACAGGATAATTAAGCTGGTGGCAATCAGGTAGGTGAGGGCAACTTGGCGATGAGTCCAACCGGATTGCTGAAGCCGCTGGTAAACATGGCTACGATGTCCTTTAAAGATGTTTTCTTGGCGGATAAGGCGACGGATTAGGGTATAAATGGCATCAGCGGTGAGGGGGAGAGTTACAGCCAAAGCAGACCAGGCTTGCACGGGATTATGGCTGTTAAGTAGGGCGATGGCGACACTCGCTCCCAAGACAGTGCTACCCGCATCGCCCATAAAGATTTTCGCGGGAGACCAATTCCACCAGAGAAAACCCAGGAGGGCGGCGGTAAGTAGCCAGAATAGGGGTTGGTTGAGGTATAGTGCTAGGAATGCCATCTGGAGGGCGGTGACACTGGCAACTAGACCATCTAAACCATCCATGAAGTTGTAGAAGTTAATTAGGGCGGTGATGCCAATTAGGGTGAGTGCGATCGCGATTATTTGACCTGGTATATCGAAGTTAGGGAGCCAGGGTAGGGGGAAAGAACCGAAACACGCGATCGCGAGACTGGCGACGGACAGATGTACGAGGTAGCGTATTCTGGCGGGAAGCCCTTGGCGGTCATCGATGATGCCAATGACGGCTAGGGGGGTGAGGATGAGCCACAGGAAGGTTGGGTTGGGGTTAATTAAGGGGTGGGAGAGGAGTTGAGGGAAATAACGGGCGAATAGAGTGGCAATTAACCCCGTTATGGCAAACGCCAGGATGAAACCCAAGCCACCACCACGGGGAGTCGGTTGGGTATGGGAACTGCGATCGTTGGGGATGTCCAGTAAGTGGTTGCTGAAGCGTCGTTTAATGATATTGGTCAGGAGGATACTCGCCAGTACACTGGCAGCCGTAAGAACAGTTAACATGCTTGTCTATTACACTTCTCACACACACATCTTTTACTATAGGACTCCTTGGCTGTGCATGAGTTCCACTTCTTGCCGTAAGCCAACCTCAAGCGATCGCGGAAAAAAGTCGAGGTCAGGTTGAGCCGCATCATGGGGATAGGCTTTGTCTTCTTGCAAGCGAAGAATTTGTTCCCGTCGCACTGGTGATTTAGTGCCAAGAACTTTCTCGGCGACTGTTGCTGACCAAATTCCAACACGCAGAGGGATGTAGATTGGACGCACAGGTTTGCCAAGCTGTTTTTCAACTATGGCTAGAAGTTCGCGAAATGTGACGATACTACCACCGGAAAGGTCGTAAGTTCCCTGGATAGTTGGGCGTTGTAGGACATGAAGAATAGCCTTGGCTAGGTCATCAGCATGAATCGGTTGAAGAAGGCATTGACCCGAACCAAACACGGGAAAGAAGCCATAGCGATCGCAAAATTTAATCAGCTTATGCAGGTTTTTATCACGGTGAGAACCGTAAATCATGGTTGGGCGCAGGAGACAGTAGTGACCTGGATACTGAATTAGCTGTTCTTCAATAGCTTTATAATCTTTAGCGTATTGGTTGTATTGGGAATAAACGCCAGTCGTGCCAATTACAATTAATCGAGGAGTTTTCTGGGCTTTTTTTAGGCTATCCAGAATAACAGGAACATGACGGATTGAAGCGATATGGACAATCGTACTGGGAATGTACTGAGCCAATATTTCATTCCAAGTTTCACACTTGGAGCTATCGCCTGTGAAGTAGCTCAGATTGAGGTTGAGGCGTTTGATCGAGGAGCAATCGCTGGTTGGACGCACTAGGCAGTAAATTTGTGAGCCTGGGTTTTGATCAGCTAGATTGCTGAGGAATAAAGTACCCGTTAAACCTGTTGCTCCTGTAAGGAGTATATTTATTTTGACCATATACCCAAATCTCTGTAGGCAGTTTGCAAGCGATCAAAAACCAAGCGTTCATCAAATTCTGATTCAGCACGTTGGCGACCAGCTCTACCATAAGCTTTTCTTAGAGCTGAGTTTGACAGCAATGTTGAGAGAGCTTCTGCTAATTTTTCGCTATCTTTAGGAGGAATAATCAAACCCGTTTTTTCATGAGCAACGGCTTCTCGACAGCCTCTAATATTTGTTGCAATCACAGGTATTTCCATCGCCATAGCTTCTAAGATTGAACGTGGTAAACCTTCTCGATAAGACGGAAGTGTAAATACATCTACTAAACCTAGCAACTCTGGAATATCGCTACGGAACCCCGTAAATGTGACATGCTTTTCTAAATTTTTTCCTGAAATTAATTTGCTGAGTTTTACTTGAAAAGCATCGCGTTCGCTACTTAACTGTCCTCCAATCACTAACAAATGAACATTAGGATATTGAAAACGAATGATATCCAAGGCATTAATTAATTCTAAATATCCTTTTTCAGCCGTAATACGACCTGTCATGCCAATTATGGGAAAAGCTTGATCCGGAATGTGTAGTTCTTTTTTTAAGATAGCTTGATTTTCTGGTATCAGCTTTAAGCGGTTAAATCGAGCTAAATCTACACCATTGCCCAAATAACGTAACTTATGAGCAGGACAAATGCCCGTTTTTTTTGCCGTTTCTAAATCTTCTTGGCTTTGAGTTAAAATCAAATCAGTAAACCAAGCCGATACTTTCTCAATTGAATGATAGAAACGATATTTTCTTGCTGCCATATTATCATGAAAGTAAAAACCATGAGCGGTATAGATTACTCGTGGCGCTCTCGCTAGTTTTGCAGCTACTCTTCCTAAAACTGAAGCCACAGGAGTATGGACATGAACTAAATCATACTGCTTATTGGAAATTAAATGAGTGAGTTTAGTAATACTTTTTAAATTAGAAATTGGAGCAATCTTGCGGTCAATTTGAATGGGATGAACAATATATCCCTGACTTTCCAGAGTTTTTAGTTCGTCGCCACGAGAGCAGGCGATTTCCACATCTAATCCTCGTTCAATAAAGTATTCTATTTGAGGAATTAGTAAGTTTTTTACTGTGAATCCAACTGCACAAATATGTAAAACTTTCATTAAGAGGTCGTGAGTGTTAATTGAGTCAATTCAAGTATTAGCAATTATAATAAGAGCGATACCAATCAACAAACTTTTTTATTCCCTCCTCAATTGACGTATTCGGCTTGAACCCAACATCTGCAATGATATCATCTATATCAGCATAATTGATCGGGACATCACCGGGCTGCATGGGTAACATATTTTTCTGGGCTTTGATTCCCAAACAAGATTCTAGAACTTCAATAAAGTACATCAATTCCACAGGTTGATTGTTGCCAATGTTATAAAGTTTATAAGGAACATAGCTGGTTGCTGGATCGGGTGTATTGCCTGACCAGCCTGGATTAGGGGTTGGAACTTTTTCAATGCTCTTGACAATACCTGCAACAATGTCATCAATATAGGTAAAATCTCGCCTCATTTTACCCTGATTAAACACATCAATAGGTTGACCGGATAGAATGGCTTTTGTAAATATAAATAAAGCCATATCAGGACGACCCCAGGGTCCATAGACGCTAAAGAAACGCAAGCCTGTTGTGGGAATTCCGTACAAATGGCTGTAGGTATGCGCCATTAATTCATTCGCTTTTTTTGTAGCCGCGTAGAGGCTGATAGGATGATCAACATTATCATGGACGGAAAAGGGAATTTTAGTGTTTGCGCCATAGACTGAACTAGAGGACGCAAACACTAGATGCTTGACTTGGGAATGGCGACATCCTTCTAAAATATTGATAAAGCCAACAAGATTGCTATTGATATAAGCGTGAGGATTTTCAAGGGAGTGTCTAACCCCTGCTTGTGCTGCTAAGTTAACGACAATATCAAATTTTTGTTCAGTAAATAGCTGCTTAATCCCGTCTGTATCAGTTAAGTCTAGTTTGTAAAAGCTAAAATTTGCCTGCTCTTCGAGTTGAGATAATCTAGCTTGCTTCAGAGAAACATCATAGTAGTGGTTCAGATTATCAAGTCCAACAACTCGATCCCCTCGACTCAACAACCGTTGACTCAGGTGGAAGCCAATGAAACCAGCAGCACCAGTTACTAAAACTTTGACCACGTTAATTCCTTATAAACTCCAGTAATGTAAGTGTGGGGGTAGTCTAGCCGGATCAAAGACTGATTTGACATCCATCAATACAGAATGTGATCGCAAGCACGCCAAAAGTTTCTCTTGAGGCAAATCCAAGTACCACTGATGGCTCACAGCCAAGATGAGTCCATCTAAATTTGATAGATTTTGCCATTCCACTAACTGAATATTATAGTCGCGTTGGGCTTCTTGAGCATCAGCTAATGGATCATGAATAAGAGGGTTAATCCCAAATTGCCGTAGTTCTTGAACAATATCAGGAACGCGGCTGTTTCTTAGGTCAGGAACATTTTCCTTAAAGGTCAAACCCAAAATCCCTACTCTTGCATTTTTGATGGATAAATTGCCTTGTACAAGCAGTTTAACAAATCGCTGACCGAGATAGGTTCCCATATTATCGTTGATCCTACGACCGGCAAGAATGACTTGGGGGTGATAGCCTAGTTCTTCGGCTTTTGTCGTTAAGTAGTAGGGATCAACTCCGATACAGTGACCACCGACGAGTCCTGGAGTAAATGGCAAAAAGTTCCATTTTGTTTGAGCGGCTTTGAGGACATCCTGAGTACGCATACCTAAGCGATCACAAATCAAGGCTAATTCGTTCATAAAGGCGATATTGAGGTCACGTTGGGTATTTTCAATGACTTTCGCCATTTCCGCTACTTTAATGGAAGGGGCGCGATAGATACCAGCCTCAATAATGGTGTCATAGACGTTAGCGACTCGTTCTAGGGTTTCAGGATCTTCACCTGCAACCACTTTGACAATTTTTTCAAGGGTATGGGCTTTATCACCTGGGTTAATCCGTTCTGGAGAATAGCCCAATTTGAAATCAATTCCTTGTCTTAACCCTGACACTTTGGCTAAGACTGTGCCACAGATTTCCTCGGTTACTCCCGGATAAACTGTGGATTCATAGACCACAACTGAGCCAGGGGTGAGAACTTTGCCGATTATTTCGGACGCTTTAATCAAGGCGGTGAGGTCGGGACGGTGATTGCGGTCAATAGGGGTAGGGACAGCAACGATAAAAAAGTTGGTTTCTACTAGGGCTTTTGGGTCATAGGTTAGTTTAAGCGAGGTAGTTTTCAGCTCATTGGGAGACACTGAACCAGTAAGGTCTATACCTTGTCTTAATGCCTCTACTTTTTCGACATTGATATCAAAACCAACGGTATTGGAAAATTTTTTGGCACATGCTAGGGCGACGGGAAGACCGACATAGCCCAGACCAATCACTGAAATGTGAACACTCATTCAAAATTACCTGCTTAATGTTGTGTTTCTAGCCATGTCTGAAACTTTAACACATCTCATAAATTATAAATTATACTGCCCATTAGATGTTCCTGATAAATATCAAATGCTTTTTTATGGTTTCAATGATGTATTTTAATCAATTTAAATTAATAAATTAATTTAAATTGATTGATTCCATAAAAATTTATATATTTGTGAGTATTCTTCATGCATTTTTTTTAAAGAGAAATTATCTTCAACTATTTTTCTATTAGCTTCACCTAACTCTTGAAGAGTATCTTTTGATTCCTGGCTTAATTTTTTAATTAGTATTGTCCATTCCTTAATATTAAAATCAATAACTTTAATACTACCTTTGCCCTTTTTAGCGATCTCTTTGTATGGCTTAATATTGGATAAGACCACAGGTTTTCTTAAAGCCATTGCTTCTAGTACTGCATTACCCAGACCTTCCCATATAGAACTTGATATGTAAACGTCAGCCTGAAGAACTTCTCTGTATACTGCTTCGCGAGAGAGACGCCCCGTAAAAAAAACACGATCATCAATTTTTAATTTTTTGGCTTGCTGCTTGAGATTTGGTAGTAAAATACCATCTCCAACTAGAGTCAATGTAATGAAGGGTGGCAAGTCTCGCAAAACTTTTAATAGAAATGAGATATTCTTAGCTTTTACGCATCTATTTACAGAAATTAACCGAAATCGCTGACCGACATCGTTGGCAAAGAGAGAGCGATTAGCTTCCCCGTTTGCAGCAATAGCATCAATACCTGTAATATCTATGCCATTAAAAATCACATTCAACTCATTTTTTCTTATGTTTCTAGCTATCTGCGGAAGAGCCAAATAGCTCGAGTAGCTATTACAACTCACCTTATCACAGAGTAAAATACTGAGAAAAGTACCGAACTTATTTAACGCACTGTATCTAGTATATACGCTGTGAACTGTATATAACTTCGGTAGTTTAAATCTGTTTGCCAATATCAACCATTCTATTATCAACATCAAGGCAGTTTTAGGATTATGTAAATGACATAATATTTGTTTGCCTTGCTGATGTGCCGCTTTAATAAAAGAATAAATACTTGTAAAAAACCGCCTCAAATTTCCGTAACATTCAATTATTTCTACATTATAACTAGCTATTTTAGTTTGGTAAATAGCCTTAGTTTTCTCATCGACAGGTAGGAATACTACTATAAAATGCTTTTCATCAGAATAATGTTTTGCTCTATACAAAACAAACTCATTCAGAGCCATGCTAGTAGGACTGATGTCATTGACCACAGTTACAATCAACTTGGCTTGCTGTTTTTTCGTAAATCTTTTTTTGTTCATTACAGGTCGAAAAAAGAATCAGTAATATCCATAGAAAAGGATGATAAAATGTGGCAATAACCAATAGATGCATGGCTCCAGCTAAGAATCCAGTCATAAACCAGAGCTTTCCTTGTACATTAGACATAGCTATTCTCAAAAATGAGATGCAAAGAAATACAGCAATTGGCAAGAACGAAATCAATCCACCTTCTAGCATCAAAAACAAGTACCAGTTAAATGAGCTATTCAAGCCAGAATCGGATTGATGTCCCACACCTATACCAAATACCAGAGATCTGCGTATATTGTCAAGGCTGGTTATCCAAGCAGTGACTCTTATATTGACGTGTTTATCATCTTGTAAAGTAACTTTAGTCAGGAGAGGATCTGTATATTCGTTGATAATTTCTCGAGATTGAAAAATATTCAAAGAAACAATAGAAAACAGAATAGTCACTATTACTATGCTCAGTACAACTAAAAATATAAGTCTAGGGGATATAGTTATTGAAAACTTGTGCCGCTTTTTTAAGCAGTTTGCCAAGATTAGACTGCAAGGAAGAAAAACAAATCCGGCGGCAGAAAATGTACTGAACCAGGCAAATATTACGATCAGAGTGAGAGAAATTTTCAACCAATATCTATAAAAAACTCTGCCAATACTATTCCAATGCCATAATTTCCATAAACCAATAGATCCCAGGGTATTAAAGTAGAAAGCAAGGATAGTTGGCTCATCTGAAAAACCATAGGCTCTGGGAAATCGTAGAAGATAAGTTGCTCTTGCTGGATTGTCTCTGGGTATTAGTGTTTGGATATCAAAGCCAGTCAAAAATTCTATCAAAAATTCAGATGTTGTAAATAAGCCTGTAAAAACAAGGGCAATTGTGTTGATTTTGAGTAGAGTGTGCCAGTTAATGTTTTGATAAACTATCCCTTTTAAGAGTAAATAACCTATGATGAAGACAGAAAAATAAGCAAGAACGTAGTTCACGGTTTTTCCGTTTAAATTTAAAAGTCCTGATAAGCACACTCCACCAAAGCATAGTATCACGAAAAAGTCTTCAGGTTTGTATGCTCTGCAAGGAATTTTTTGACCCTTGAGAAAGGCTTTTATAAAAACAACTACAATAGCACCTAAAATGACAATGTGTAAAGGAAATCTTTTGCCCAAAGAAAACGAATCTGTCCAGCTAGCAAAAAAAATATAGGCACAAATTAAATTTCTTAGTAGTAAATTACTTTTGGATTTCATACTTTTTCATGGAGGTGACTCCAGCGACGCCTGAATTTAATTACTACTTCTAATTTCAGTGACACTAAAGCAATTTTTATTATATCTCTAGTTAGTCTGTATACAATGCCAATTATTATATAGGAGAATCTGTATTTGTTTTTCCTAAGTAGCCTAAAAATTTGGACTATGGGCGAAATACACATTGAAGACGTAACACCAGTTTTTCGGAAATTTGTTACTACCTCATCAAGGTACACAGTTTTAAGAGTTTCTGAACCGTAAACCCGTAACATAAAATCATAATCCGATGCCGTTCTAAATTGCAAATCGAAAAGACCAATACTATCATATACTGTTTTTCTAACGAAACAGGTTGGATGACTAAAAGGTGTCTGTTCAGCAAAAGAGAAGCGACTCAGTCTTTTTCCATAAACACTATCTAGTTTACCTTGATTATTATAATTGGCGAGTCTACCATGTACTAAACCTATATTTGTATCACTCAGAAAAAGGGCGACGACCTTTTCGACAGCAACACTGCTGTACCAGTCATCACTATTAAGGATTCCAATAATTTCACCTTTTGCCAGCTTTATTCCTTTATTTATAGCATCATAGATACCTTTATCGGGTTCAGATATCCAGCGCATTCTACCTTGAAATTTAGGTTCATATTCTTGGATAATAGCTAGAGTTTCATCGGTTGAGTTTCCGTCTACTATAATATATTCAATATGAGGATAGCCTTGATTTAAAACTGACTCTATGGCAAACCTAATATAAGTTTGACTATTGCGACATACTGTAATAATAGAAACGAGTGGCTTACTCTCCATGTTGTAATAGTCCTCATTTTACTCTTGTTATCCAAAAGCATCCGGGCCAGCCATTTTCTTCGTCACCCAAGCCTACTAGTGATTCTCTCATTATCTGAGGATACTTATTGTAGATATAATTTCCCGCAAATACAATTTTAAAACTATCATTAAAGCTTAAAAACGTTTGAAGTAAATATTGTTCATTCCAAAATTTTTTTGCATTAATGACCCACTCCCTTGGGTATTCATAAGGAAAACGAATATCATGTATATGTACGATCGTTCCGACTGGAATTTTTGGTAGTAAATTTAAGTAAATAAAATGTACATCATTGCCACATTTAACAACATGGGATGAATCAATAAATAGTACATCTCCAGCGCTCAGGGATTCAAGAATTAAATTTCCTACTTTTTCAACTTTTTCTTGAATTAGGGTAATATGATCACTTTGATTGACAACATTTAAAAGAACGGCTGAGGGATAAGGTTCTATTGAGACTATTTCTCCAGTAAAATTTTCTGATTGGTTCTGTTGCAAAGCCCTCCCAGAAACTTTTGTAGAAAAACCCGAACCAATTTCTATAATCCGCCTTGGTTTATATTTTCTAATCATGCCATAAAGTATGGCTCCGTCACCATTGGACTCATATCCAGAGCATGTATATATCTTAAAATACTCTTCTCGGTACTTAGCGATTTCACTCAGTAAATTGAGCATTGCTTGATCATCAAAATCAATTCCCTCCGTGGGAAAGGTTTGACTAAAGTCATAATTTGTTAGCTCTGTCGTATCGGGTATAGGCCAGTAAAAGTGATTGGGAGAAACATGAATTCCCAATTTTTCCCATAAACTCCATGTCCTTATACAAAACTTTCTAATTCCTTTTTCTTTGAGAGTACTTAAATTTAACATTTTCCAAAATTTTCCGTTTTTTAGTTTAAGTAAAGCAGGAAACAATCTCTGACTATGCATTTTTCATGAAAATACTATCTTCTTGCAAAACCTGTCCATTTTTACGGCTACGTAACTGGTCAAGAGAACCGAAATAATCAAATCCAAGTTTTATCAGATGATTATATATATTGTCAAATAATGGCTGACCTTCATACAGTTTTTTAAAAGAGGTTTCTACGATAATTAGTTTGGCTCGTTGAATCGTTTTCTCACCACCCCGCAGAACTTTTTCTTCATAGCCTTGAACATCAATTTTAATCCAGAGAGGGTCAATAATTGGTATTTGTTCCGCTATGGTGTCTAGCCTTTCTACCTTGACGCTCAGAGGTTGGCTATGACGGGTATAAGGAAATTCGGTTTTATGCAAATCGGTCATTTTGAGAAATGAGGATGATGGTGTAAAGCTATTACAATCCAGAGGTAAATTACTTAAACAATCTCCCAGTGCAATATTAAATCCCTTAAAGTTGTTTACGCCTGCCATTCTCATTTGCAATTGCTGAAAACAAATTGGCAAAGGTTCAAATGAATAAATTTGTGCTTTCGGAAAAAGTGAATGAATCGTGACAGCAGATATACCAGCATGTGCCCCAATATCGAGAACTGTTTCTATCTTTAATTCATGTAGCCAGGGTTGATCTAAAGAGATAAACTTATTGACTGAACCACCCTGCAAAACAAGTGCCAATAGCTTTGGTTTTTCAATTATATAGGCTAATATCTGGAGACGGCGAGCAAGTTTTGGTAGTAGAGTCATAAACGTTAGTATTCTAATTTTAATGGTTTATTAGTGACGATAAAATTATAAATTTTTTTGCCAAACATAGAATCGTAATTATAAATTCTTATCAAAGAATCCCACGCATCTAAGTAATATAAATACATTCCTGAATTTATTATATTTTCTATAAATTCCTGAACCGAATATCCAAAACTGTTAACGTTAAGTTCAGAAGCCTCAAACATAACAATTATTTCTTGATCAGAAGACAATAGGCGATTAGAGCCTTCAAAAACAAGCTTTTCAGCCCCTTCCACATCAATTTTGATAAAATCAACTTTTTTGATTCCATATTCTTGTATAAAATTATCTAAGCTAATAGTTTTTACAGATTGCCACCGCTCGATACATTGCCAGGGATGATTAGTTTTAGCTAAAGAATTCATCGCTCCATCACGAGAAATGGCAAGTTGTGCTGTGCCAGTTGTATTTCCAACTGCACATTCAACAATAGTAACATTGTTGAGATTATTTATAGAAATGTTATGACGCAAGAGTTCTAACTCAGACTGTCCAGGTTCAAAAGCATACACATGTCCTTTTAATCCTACTTTTTTAGCTGCAATAATAGTATAAATGCCACCATTAGCACCAATATCGAAGAAGATACTTCCAGGCTTCAATGTTTGCTGTAAAAATCCAGTTTCCTTATTTTCAAATCCACCACAAAATAATGAGCCACCAATAGCACTTTTCAGAGGATAATCAAAGCGAGAACCATCATTTAATAAAAATGTAGTCAATGGTTTAGATGGAAAAATACATCTGATTTTCCATATATATAACAAAAAGCGGCGACGAATTTTTGAAAAAAAACGAACATTTAACATTTGTTTTTACTGATCTGCTGAATTAAAACTTTGAGATTAATGTTTTGTCTTGATTTAAACCAATTTATAAGGATAATGAATTGTAAGATAAGTATAATTATTTTATATTTTAATTCTATATAAAAAACATTTGTATTGATTAATACCGTTAACAAAAACCATACGAAAGGAAATTTAAACCACTCTAACCATAACCCAATCGGGATACTCAATCTTTTCATCCCCAATAACGTTAGTGAAAAAACTCCCAAATAGCCAACATTTCCTGCGACTGCTCCCAGCAAACCAAAACTGTGTAAACCAATAGTTATAAGAGCAAGTGATATTATCCCACTGACAAGTTGAATCACCATAAATTTACTCACAGCTTTGACAGCTAGGAGTACGTAGTAACCAACAGCATTCACAGAATAGAGTGAATAAATTATTGTTGCAGTATTAAATTCTGATAAATAATCCCTAGGAGATTGCCCAGGGAGTACTACTTGGATTATTTGCGGTGCAAATGCTAGAAGTCCAGCACCTAATCCTAGAGCAATTATACTATTGATTTCAAGTGCCTGTTTGACTTGTCGCTGTAGTGTTAATAGGTCGAACTCTTTTCTGGCAATGTGGTTACTTATCGCCGGAAGTACAGGTTGAATAGCCACAGCAGAAAATGAATTAATTTGTACCGTAACGTTAGTAATTGCTGCATAAACTCCCAATAAACCAGTACCTAATGACGCTCCGACTAATATTCTATCAACTTTATTAAAGAGGGCGCTGCCCAATGATGCCAACCAGGTCATTAAGCTGTATTTTGCAATATCCATTCCTTTAGTATTATTCCAAGCTATATATAGTTGATAATGTCTGAGTAGTAACCATCCTACCCAACCATGAACAATTAAAACGCCTATACTGACAACAGCTTGCCATTGCATCAGTTCAGTTGTCCGTCCACCTAGCCATGCCACTATTAACATACCTAGATGACTTAGAGTGATCTGGATTGTATTGAGAACATTCATTACTCCGTATTGCTCATGTGCTTGTTCCACTCCAATCAGAACTTTTTGAAGCAATTGCGCCCAGATTACAATTCCGCCGACTTGTAATGCTTGCACGGCTGCTAAATATTGCCTTTGCTCCAGTAAGGGAAATAAGCCAATAAGTCTTGGAGCACCAACCCATAAGACAATTGCAGCTATCGTGGCTAGTAGAAGCATTGTTCCTACTGTTACTGTTAGTGTCTGAGAGGCACTATCGGCATCATCATTAGCTAAATCCTTCGACAAGAAAACAGTGGTAGATACAGAAAGACCTCCCTCAGCTAGGCTGACAATCCCAACTGTAGCGGAAGTAAGCGTCCACAGACCATATTCCTCAACCCCAATTAGACGTATGAGTAGAGGAATAGTTAGTACAGTTAATCCCATACGACTAACAGCACCTAGAACATTGTACAGTCCGTTTTTGATCACTTACACTTGCTTGCAATGATTTGTACTACATGACGAGATTGAGGTCAAACCCAACTATAACACCCAAACGCAGCAGATCGACATCACCGTGCGATCGCCCGATACCCGTTTTATGGCTGAAGCTGGCTCCCAAGTCTCTACCCGGCTCCAGCAGCAGTTTCCAGCCAGATTAGGTCACGCGATCGCTAATAGTCTATTCCCCATTGAGCTGGAAATCAACCAGCCGCAACAAATTCTCCAACAGTTAGACCAACCAATTGCTCAAGTTCGCGACTCCAACAGCATCGATCCCCAACAGATTAGACCTGCTCCTTAGTACAAATAGTAGTATAGGACGAGATCGCCAGTTTTTCTCCAGCCAGTAGGGGAGGGACGGGCAACCCGACAAATTGAGGGGAATGGAGTTTTCATTAGTGCCAGCGGGTCGCCCCTACCTGACCCCAGGTGTTTTGGCTCATCCCTAAGGGGTGCGATCGCGTCCGGGGGAGACTCCTATCTGACCAAATTTCATCCTGGTTCGTTTCCCCTTGCCAATACTACGGGCAAATCCATTAATTTTCTTGAGGAACCCGAATCTTTTGTTAACCCGGATTCAATGGTAACTTGGTGGGTTACGGCGGATTTATTATTGAATGGTTCATTTCCTCAATTTAATACCGCCTAACCCACCCTACGGGTCTGAGGAAATATGTATCTTTTTGTAAACAGAACACAACAGTTGCAATTGCCCAATTTTGGCTAAAGCGATTAGGGGACTAGCATTAGACACCACAATCATTGTTCAGTTGTATTTAATAGGGTTTCTAGGAGATTTACCTCAGCCACTAAATCCTCTGGAGTTTGAGTAAAATAAGGAACCTTATATCGGCTCAAAAGCTGAATAAAATCCCATTTAGAGACCCCTGATAATTCTCCACCTTTACCTGAAGAAATCCTCCCTTTTTGAAATAACTCAAGGGCAATCAATTCTCGGATACGCTTTTCTAAGTCAGTTTCCGAGACATCAAGTAGCCCAAGTAAATCACGAGGTAAATTCAAACGAACCATTAATTCGTCCATGTTTAAATCTTGATTATTTGCGCTCAAATTTTAATCGACGCTGGCAACATAAATCTACACTACCAGTTTCTCCACCTAATCGCCACAGATGGTAACGGCTGACGCTCTAGACAATTGTGCCACAAATGCCTGATGCTCTGGAGAACCCAATCCCTCCTGTAGCACAGTCAGAACTCGCGACATCTCTCCCTGCAACAGTGCCTGTACATCCAAATTCCGCTTTTTTAAGATCAGGCATGACCCCATTAAAATGATAACTTGGTGGGTTACGGCGGATTTATTATTGAACGGTTCATTACCTAAATTTAATACTGCCTAACCCACCTTACGGGTCACGGTTGATCTGGGTCTAGTCTATAGGACGGCATATTTTTCCATGATATAAAATTACCTAAAATCTCCAGAAAAGTCAAGCCCTAATTCCATTTTTTTAGCCGCGATTACCCATCTGATGTCCCCTGAAAACTTGAACATCGGTGTTACGGCGGAACATTGAGATCCTCATCGGGAATCGGGTAGAATTGGGGCGAGGACAGAGTTACAAGGGATAAAATAGAGAACAATGGCGCAATCCTTGTAGTGCGAGCATCTTCCTCCCTACTAATACCCAATTTAAATGCATGACAGCTTATGCTTTCAAGAGCTAGTCAGCAACGTCTCGGAAAATTTTCCAGCGTCAACATAATTTCATAACATCCTCTAACCCAGCGATAAGCTCGTGAATCCCCTTTGTTCGATGTTTTGGCTGGGGGAACTTCAGTTTAACGGTTACTGGAGCGACGCTCTCGATAATTCCTCCACATATCCTGATGCTCTGGCGAACCAAGTCCCTCCTGTAGCACACTTAGAACTCGCGACATCTCTCCCCGCAACAGCGC